>NZ_JBHYJA010000011.1:203294-210781 GCF_042740355.1 Streptomyces sp. NPDC059010 | reverse complement strand
GTGCGGGGGGGGGGGGGGGGGGGGGGGGGGGGGGGGGGGGGGGGCGGGGGGGGGGGGGGGGGGGGGGCGGGCCCCGGTTGGTGGGGGCGGGCGGGCCCCGTCGTCGTCTTCGGCGGGGTCACATGCGGGAGACGTTGCGTTCGTAGACGAGGCGTAGGCCGACCAGGGTCAGCCACGGTTCGTGTTCGTCGATTACCGAGGATTCGCCGAGGACCATGGGGGCCAGGCCGCCCGTCGCGATGACCGTGACGTCCTCGGGGTCGTCCGCCAGTTCGCGGGCCATACGGTTCACCACGCCGTCCACCTGGCCTGCGAAGCCGTAGATGATGCCGGACTGCATGGCCTCCACGGTGTTCTTGCCGATGACGCTGCGCGGGCGGGCCACCTCGATCTTGCGGAGTTGGGCGCCGCGTACGCCGAGGGCCTCGACGGAGATCTCGATACCGGGGGCGATGACACCGCCGATGTACTCGCCGCGCGCGCTCACCGCGTCGAACGTCGTCGCCGTACCGAAGTCGACGACGATCGCGGGACCGCCGTAGAGGTCGACCGCCGCGACCGCGTTGATGATGCGGTCGGCGCCGACCTCCTTGGGGTTGTCGGTGAGGATCGGTACGCCCGTCTTGACGCCGGGCTCCACCAGTACCGCGGGGACGTCGCCGTAGTAGCGGCGGGTCACCTCGCGGAGTTCGTGGAGGACCGAGGGGACGGTCGCGCAGATGGCGATTCCGTCGATGCCGTCGCCCAGTTCGTCGCCGAGGAGCGGGTGCATGCCCATCAGGCCCTGGAGCAGGACCGCCAGTTCGTCGGCCGTGCGGCGGGCGTCCGTCGAGATGCGCCAGTGCTCGACGATGTCGTCGCCGTCGAAGAGGCCGAGGACGGTGTGGGTGTTGCCTACGTCGATCGTGAGGAGCATGCCCGTTCCTACTCCGCCGCTCGCAGGTCCAGGCCGATGTCCAGGATCGGCGAGGAGTGGGTGAGGGCCCCTACGGCCAGGTAGTCGACGCCGGTTTCGGCGTACGCCCTGGCGTTGGCGAGGGTCAGGCGGCCCGAGGCTTCGAGGGCTGCTCGGCCGTGCACGATCGCCACCGCCTCCTCGCACTCGCCCGGCGTGAAGTTGTCCAGGAGGATCAGGTCCGCGCCCGCGTCCACCACCTCGCGGAGCTGGTGGAGGGTGTCCACCTCGACCTCGATGGCGAGGTCCGGGAAGGCCTCGCGGACCGCCTTGAAGGCCTGGGCGACGCCGCCCGCCGCCACCACGTGGTTGTCCTTGACCAGGGCCGCGTCCGACAGGGACATGCGGTGGTTGACTCCGCCGCCGCAGCGCACCGCGTACTTCTCCAGCGCGCGCAGGCCCGGGGTCGTCTTGCGGGTGTCGCGGACCTTCGCCCGGGTGCCGTCCAGTACGTCCGCCCACGCGCGCGTGGCCGTCGCGATGCCGGACAGGCGGCACAGGATGTTCAGCGCGCTGCGTTCGGCGGTCAGGAGGTCGCGGGTGCGGGTGGTGATGGACAGGAGCTTGTCGCCCGCCTCCACCCGCTCGCCGTCCTCGACGTGGCGCTCGACCTCGAACTCGTCCTCGCAGACGATCGAGACGACCGCTTCGGCGACCCTGAGGCCGGCCACCACGCCCGCCTCGCGCGCGACGAAGTCGGCGGTGGCGACGGCCTCCTCGGGGATGGTCGCGACCGTCGTCACGTCCACGCCGTGCGCCAGGTCCTCCTGGATGGCCACGTTCGCGATGTCCTCGACCTCGACGGGGTCCAGGCCCGCCTCGGTGAGGAGCTCGGCGAGTGCGGGGTCGAGGCCGCACTCCAGGTACTCCTCGCCGGCACTGCAGGCGCAGTCGTCGCCGCAGCCGCCGTTCGGGGCGAGGGGAAGGTCGGGGGTGGTCACTGCTGTCACTGCTCCTGGGGCCGGGTCGGGGGGAAGTCTGCGGTGTCTGTGGTGTGCACGGCCAGTGTGCGGTCCGGGTTCAGGCGTACGACGATGTGGCGGCGCCATGCCGTGTCGTCGCGGTCGGGCTCGTCCTCGCGCCAGTGGCAGCCCCTCGTCTCCTCGCGCAGCTGGGCGGCGGCGGCCAGGACGCGGGCCACGCACAGGAGGTTGGTGGCCTCCCAGGTGTCGACGCCGGGCTCGGCGGTCTTGCCGTTCTCGGCGAGGGCGTCGCGGGCGTCGGTGTGCAGCCGCTGGAGCTGGTCGGCGGCCTTGGCGAGGGAGTTGGCCGAGCGCAGGACGCCCGCGCCGTCCGTCATGATCCGCTGGATCGTGAAGCGGGCCTCGGGGGCGAGCAGGGGGTGCTCGGGGGTCTCGGGGTGCGGCACCGGGTGCGGCACGCGCGCGTGGAGGCCGCCCGACGCCCGGGACGACGCGATGTCCTCGGCGATGCGCTCGGCGTAGACCAGGCCTTCGAGGAGCGAATTGGAGGCGAGGCGGTTGGCGCCGTGCACGCCCGTGCAGGCGACCTCGCCGCACGCGTACAGGCCGGGGACGGTCGTACGGCCCTGAGAGTCGGTGCGTACGCCGCCGGAGGCGTAGTGGGCGGCCGGGGCGATCGGGATGGGGGTGGTGACCGGGTCGATGCCGTTCGCTCGGCAGGCGGCCAGGATCGTCGGGAAACGGTGCTCCCACATGTCGGCGCCGAAGTGGCGGGCGTCGAGGAACATGTGCTCGGCGTCCTGCTCCTGCATACGCCGCATGATGCCCTTGGCGACGATGTCCCGGGGGGCGAGTTCGGCCAGTTCGTGCTGTCCCAGCATGAAGCGCACGCCGTCGGCGTCGACCAGGTGGGCGCCCTCGCCGCGTACCGCCTCGGACACCAGGGGCTGCTGGCCCTCCGCGTCCGGGCCGAGGAACAGGACCGTGGGGTGGAACTGCACGAACTCCAGGTCGCTGACCTCGGCGCCCGCCCGGAGGGCGAGGGCCACGCCGTCGCCCGTGGACACGGACGGGTTCGTCGTCGCCGAGTAGACCTGGCCCATGCCGCCGGTCGCGAGCACGATCGCGGGCGCGTGGACCGCGCCCACGCCGTCGTGCTGGCCCTCGCCCATGACGTGCAGGGTGACGCCCGCGGTGCGGCCGTCGGCGTCCGAGAGGAGGTCCAGGACCAGCGCGTTCTCGATCGTGCGTACGCCACGCGCGCGTGCCGCCTCCACGAGGGCGCGGGAGATCTCCGCGCCCGTCGCGTCGCCGCCGGCGTGGGCGATACGGCGGCGGTGGTGGCCGCCCTCGCGGGTGAGGGCCAGTTCGCCCTCCTCGGACTCGTCGAAGTGGGCGCCGGTCGCGATGAGACGGCGCACGGCGTCGGGGCCCTCGGTGACGAGGATGCGGACCGCTTCCTCGTCGCACAGGCCCGCGCCCGCCACCAGGGTGTCGTCCAGGTGCTGTTCGGGGGTGTCGCCCTCGCCGAGGGCCGCGGCGATGCCGCCCTGGGCCCAGCGGGTGGAGCCGTCGTCCAGGCGGGCCTTGGTGACGACGACCGTGTGGAGACCGGCGGCCTCGCAGCGCAGGGCCGCGGTGAGGCCGGCGACGCCGGAGCCGACGACCACGACGTCCGCGGAGATGGACCATCCGGGCGCCGGCGCGTGCAGTCGTATGCCTGTGCTGGTCACGAGGCGGCTCCGAGGTTTCCGAAGGTGAGGGGGATGTTGTCGATCAGCCGGGTCGTCCCGACCCGGGCGGCTACGGCGAGGACGGCCTCGCCGGTGAAGTCGTCCTGATCGGTGATCTCCGAGAAGTCCGAGGGGTCGACCAGGGTGAGGTAGTCCAGTTCGAGCGGCGGGTCGAGGCGGGCGGCCTCGTCGAGGACCAGGCGGGCGGCGGCGCGAACAGCTGCCGCGGCGCCGGGGACGGCCTTGGAGACGGCGTGCGCGTCGGCCGCCGCGCGGGACTCCCCTATGGCGCTGAGCGCCTCGGCACGCGCACGCGTGGCGGGCACTTCGCGGGCCCGCGCGCGCAGCGCCTCCTGCGCCGCATGGCGGTCGCGGCCGGCGAACAGCGCCTGGGAGAGCGCGAGCGCGGTGTGCCGTTGCTTGGGCGAGAGGTAGCGGTTGCGGCTGGAGAGCGCGAGACCGTCCTCCTCGCGCACGGTGGGGACGCCGACGATCTCGACGCCGAAGTTCAGATCGCGCACCATCCGGCGGATCAGGGCGAGCTGCTGGGCGTCCTTCTGGCCGTACAGGGCGACGTCGGGGCGGGTGAGGTGCAGCAGCTTGGCGACGACGGTGAGCATGCCGTCGAAGTGGCCGGGGCGGGAGGCGCCCTCCAGGCCCTCGCCCATGGGGCCGGCGCTGATGCGGACCTGGGGCTCGCCGCCCGGGTAGACCTCGTCGACGGCGGGGGCGAACACGGCGTCCGCGCCCGCCTGTTCGGCGATCTTGAGGTCGGCCTCCAGGGTGCGCGGGTAGCGGTCGAGGTCCTCGCCCTCGCCGAACTGGAGGGGGTTCACGAAGACGGTGACGACGACCTCGCCGTCCGGTCCGGCGATCGCGCGCGCGGTGCGGACGAGGGTGGCGTGGCCCTCGTGCAGGGCGCCCATGGTCATCACCACGGCGCGGCGGCCGGCACGCGTGCGTGCGTGCAGCTCGTCGGCGGTGCGCAGCAGGGTGATGGTCATCGGGCGTCTCCCTCGGAGCCGTTGGTCCGGTCGGTCCCGTCGGTCCCGTCGGCGAGTACCCCGAGAAGGTCCTCGGCGAGCTCCGGCTTCAGCAGCCCGTGCGCGAGCGCGCGGTCGGCGGTCGCGCGGGCCATCGCCAGATAGCCGGCGACGGTCTGCGGGGCGTGCCGCCGCAGCTCGGTGACGTGCGCGGCGACGGTGCCCGCGTCACCGCGCGCGACGGGGCCGGTCAGGGCGGCGTCGCCGGAGCGCAGGGCGTTGTCGAGGGCGGCGCCGAGCAGCGGGCCCAGCATCCGGTCGGGGGCCGCGACGCCGGCCTCGCGCAGCAGCTCCATGGACTGGGCGACCAGCGTCACCAGGTGGTTCGCGCCCAGGGCGAGCGCCGCGTGGTACAGCGGGCGCCGCTCCTCGGCGATCCACTCCGGCTCGCCGCCCATCTCGATGACGAGCGCCTCGGCGGCCAGCCGCAGCTGCTCGGGCGCGGTGACGCCGAAGGAGCAGCCGGCCAGGCGCTGGACGTCCACGGGAGTGCCGGTGAAGGTCATCGCCGGGTGCAGGGCCAGCGGCAGCGCGCCGGCGCGCAGGGCGGGGTCCAGGACCTTCGCGCCGTACCGCCCGGAGGTGTGCACCAGCAGCTGGCCCGGCTGCACAGCGCCGGTCTCGGCGATGCCCTCGACGAGGCCGGGCAGCGCGTCGTCCGGGACGGTCAGCAGCACCAGCTCCGCGCGCGCGAGGACTTCGGCGGGCGGCACGAGCGGCACGTCGGGGAGCATCCGCTCGGCCCGTCGCCGGGAGGCGTCGGAGACCCCGGAGACGGCCACCGGACGGTGTCCGGCGAGCTGGAGGGACGCGGCGAGCGCGGGACCCACGCGGCCGGCGCCGACGACACCGACGGTGAGCCGCGCGGGGCGGTCCTTGGGATCTGGCTGTTGGCTTGTACTCACTCGACGGAGGCCTTCCCGTTCCAGTCCGCTCTGGGTACCGGACGATTTCTCGTCATGTTAACGCGATTGGTTCGAGCGGCGTTCGGTTGTCCACAGGCTGTGGGCATCCACACGCCGCCGGGCATATGCCGACGGGCACGGCCGTCGGGCGTGCCGGGACGGGCGTACGGGGCGTACGAAATGCGGGTGCCCGTGCGGGCGGACGCGCGAGACGATCCGGGGCATGAGCGATACGACGGATACGACGGAGCCGACACCCGACGCACGAGCACCCGGCCGGCAATTGTCGACCGAGCCGTCGTCGGACGACGAGCGGCGCACGCGGCGCCGGGAACGGCGCAATGCCGCCTACCGGGGCGCGCGGCGCGTGCTCGCGCGCCCCGGTTTCATGGGCACCCTCCGCGAGCGCCTGGCGCTGCTGGACGAGGCGCGTGCGCTGGAGCTGCACGACCTGGACGAGCCGTCGGACCTCTACGGCGACGGCATCGTCGAGGCCCTGGAGGACAGGACCGCCGGGCTGCTCGGCACGGAGGCCGCCGCGTTCTTCCCCACGGGCACGATGGCCCAGCAGGTGGCCCTGCGCTGCTGGGCGGGCCGCACCGGCGACCCGGCGGTCGCCCTGCATGCGCTGGCCCACCCCGAGGTGCATGAGCGCAACGCTTTCAGCCAGGTCAGCGGCCTGCGCCCGGTCCGCGTGACGAGCGAGCCACGGCTGCCGACCGCCGCCGAGGTGCGCGACCTCGACGAGCCCTTCGGGGCGCTGATGCTGGAACTGCCCCTCAGGGACGCGGGTTTCGTACTGCCCTCCTGGGAGGAGCTCACGGAGGTGGTCGAGGCGGCGCGGGAGCGGGACGCGGTGGTCCACTTCGACGGGGCGCGCCTATGGGAGTCCACCGTCCACTTCGGCCGCCCGCTGGAGGAGATCGCGGGCCTGGCGGACAGCGTGTACGTGTCGTTCTACAAGTCGCTCGACGGCTTCGGCGGCGCCGCCCTCGCCGGTCCGAAGACACTGGTGGACGAGGCGAAGGCCTGGCGGCACCGCTACGGCGGCGCGGTGTTCCAGCAGTTCCCCACCGCGCTGTCGGCCCTCGCCGGTCTGGAGCGGGAGCTGCCCCGGCTGCCCAAGTACGTGGCGCACGCGCGCGTGGTCGCCGCCGCGCTGCGCGAGGGGTTCGCGGCGGCCGGGGTGCCGTGGACGCGGGTCCACCCCGAGCCGCCGCACACACATGAGTTCCAGGTCTGGCTGCCGTACGACGCCGACGTCCTCGCGGAGACCGCGATCCGGCAGGCCGAGGAGACGAGGACCGTCCTGTTCGCGGGCGGCTGGGACGCCAAGGGGCCGGGCCTGGCCGCCACCGAGGTCTCCGTACGGGCCGCCGGGCTGGAGTGGACGGCCGACGACGTACGGGAGGCCGTCGGCGAGTTCGTGCACCGGCTGACCGAGGAGGCCGGCAAGGGGGTCGGCAAGGAGGTCAGCAAGTAGAACGCGGGTGCGGGTGCAGCCAGCGGCTCAGGGCCCGTCGTAGCCGCCCATGGGCCGGACGCCCGGTGACGACGGCCCGGAACTGCCGGTGGTCGCGCCACTCGCGCACGACCTGCCAGTCGTGGGCGCCGGGCGCGGGCGGCGCGGGCTCGCCCAGCTGCCGGGCACGGTAGGTGTCGAGGAGGTGGTACTGCGTGATGCTCATGGTGCTGATCGCCTTCTGGGAACGTAGGGCGGCAGGGCGGCAGGGCGGTAGGGCTGCCGGGCGGTACGACGCAGGGAGACATGACGTGCTGGGTGATCGGGCTCCGCGGCTGCCCCGGTGATCCAGCGTTGCTCCGGTACGTCGGCCGTGTCGCGGGGGGGGTGGGGGGGGGGGCGTAGCCGGGCCGGCGGGGGGTCGCGGGGGGGGCGCGCTGGGGGGGGCTGGGTGGTGGAGTGACTA
>NZ_JBHYJA010000011.1:122361-203284 GCF_042740355.1 Streptomyces sp. NPDC059010 | reverse complement strand
CGCGCGGCGTGGGCGGGGGCTGCTTTTTTTTTTTAACCCCCCCCCCCCCGGGGGGGGCGCCGGCGGGGGGGGGGGGGCGGGGGGGGGGGGGCCCCCCCCCCCCCCCCGGCCGCGTTGTCAGTGGCGCGGTGCACCATGTGGGCATGAGCGTGAGCATCGACATCGTGGGGCTGCGGCCGGAGAGGCTGGCCGTCGTGCCCTCCCCCTTGGCCGAGCTCGGTATGGCGCTGCACGCGCTGTCGGAGCCGGGGCACCATCCGGGCCTGCAGGGCTGGGTGACGAGTGTGACGGCCCGGCTGGACTCTCATCTGGCGGACCGGATGTGCGAGGCCGACTTCCTGTGGCGGACGACGTTCTCGGACCTGTTCCTCCCCTTCGCCGGCGTCCCGGGCGGCTGCACCATGCCGGGTGCCACGCTCGCCGAGGACCTGGATCTGCTGGACAAGCTCACGGACGAGCAGTTCGTGGACGCCGCGCTGGAGTTCACCTGCGCGCTTCCGTACGCCACGCCGGCGCCCGACGTACTGGCCGACGCGGAGCTGCAGCGGCGTGCGCTGGAGCTGGCCGCCGCGCGCGGGCCGCAGCAGTTGCGGTTCGGACAGCGGCTGCTGGAGGATCCGCCGCGCATCCGGGCCTGGCTGCGGCAGTTCCTGGAGGACTGCGACGAGGCGTTCTTCGCGGACGCGTGGTCCCGGCTGCGCCACCAGCTGACGGCGGACGCCCGCCACAAGACCGACCTTCTGCGGCACAAGGGGCTGACCGAGGCGCTGACCGCGGTGTCCCCCGCGGTGAGCGTCGACGAGACCGCCGGAAGGATCACCATCGACAAGCTGCGCCAGGGTCACACGGTCATCAAGGAGAGCAGCCTGCTGCTGGTGCCGACGAGCCTGGGCTGGCCCCATCTGATGGTGCTGCACCGGCACGCCTGGCAGCCGGTGCTGCACTACCCGGTCGGCTCCCCCGGCCTCGCCGCGCCGCCCTCCGTCGACCAGCTGACCCTGCGGATGACCGCCCTGTCCCACCCGGTGCGGATGCAGCTGTGCCGCAACCTCGCCCGCAGCACCTACACCACCAGCGAACTCGTGCAGATCCACGGCATGACCGCGCCCGAGATATCCCGGCACCTGAGCGTCCTCAAGAAGGCGGGCCTGATCACCACCCGCCGCCGGGGCCGGTACGTCCTGCACCAGCTGGACGTCACCGCGGTGGCGCGGCTGGGCAGCGACTTCCTCGAAGCGCTCCTGAGATGACCGCCGTTCGAAGACGGTCATTCGTGGACGGCCGTTCGAAGACGGCCGTTCGTAGACGGGCATTCGTAGACGGGCATTCGTAGACGGCCGTTCAAGCCGTCGGCGACCGGTCGATCCGAGGGCGACCGATCTGACGACGGCTCAGTCGAACCGGATGTGCCTGATCCCGACCCCCACCTGCCGCGCCCGCGTCCGCAACGCGCCCTCGTTGTTCGGCCGCAGCCGCAGCCCGGCCAGGACGGCGATCCGGTCCGCCGTCTTCGGCACGGTCGAGTGGTCCGTCCACAGATGCTCGGCGAACTCCGGCTCGCGCAACCGCTCCAGACAGTGGTCGAGCTGCTGTACGGCCCAACTCTCCCGGCGCAGCCCCGCGTTCTTTCCGCCGACGTACTGAAGGAGGTGCCCGAAGCCGCGCTCGCGCAGCCGCTTCAGCACGGTCTCGCGCTCGGCGAGAAGGGTGAAATGGCGTACGTCATGGCCGAGTTCGCGCAGCCGGCCGACCGTCTCGGCGAAGTAGTCGGAGTTGGTGACCGTCATGGGGGCGATCACCACGCCGTCGTGCTTGGTGAGGGCGAGGTCGAGTACCTCGACGACGCCCTGCCGCCAGGAGGTCAGGTCCTGGAAGTCGCCGCGCAGTCCGGGCGGGAGCGTGCGCCGCAGGCCGAAGCCGGCGTGCTCGGGGTCGCAGATGACGCTGCCGCGCAGCCGGCGCCGGATCTCGTGTGCGGTCTGTGTCTTGCCGCCCCCGAAGGGGCCGTTGATCCACAGGAGCATGCGCAGACCCTAGTGGGCACCGGTCACGCCGGGGTCACGCCCCCGCGAGGCGTCAGCCGTGCCCGCCGGCCCGCACCAGCCCCGTCTCGTACGCCAGGACGACCACCTGCACCCGGTCACGCAGCCCCAGCTTGGTCAGGATGCGGCCCACATGGGTCTTCACGGTCGCCTCGGACAGCACCAGCCGGGCCGCGATCTCCCCGTTGGACAGCCCCTGGGCGACCAGCACCATGACCTCGCGCTCGCGGTCGGTGAGCCGCTCCAGCTCCTTGTGCTGGGGCTCCGTGCCGCCGGACGGCAGCATGGGCGCGAACCGGTCCAGCAGGCGCCGGGTGGTGGACGGGGCGACCACCGCGTCGCCGCTGTGCACCGAGCGGATGGCGGCTAGGAGCTCGCCGGGCGGCACGTCCTTGAGCATGAAGCCGGACGCGCCCGCCTTCAGCCCGGAGAAGGCGTACTCGTCGAGGTCGAACGTGGTCAGGATGAGCACCTTGGGCGGCTCGGCCTCCGAGCAGATGCGGCGGGTGGTCTCCACACCGTCCAGCTTCGGCATGCGCACGTCCATCAGCACCACGTCGACCGCGGTCGAGCGCAGCACCTGGAGGGCCTCGACGCCGTCGCCCGCCTCCGCGACGACCTCCATGTCCGGCTGGGCCGCGAGCACCATCCGGAACCCGGTGCGCAGCAGCACCTGGTCGTCGACGAGCATCACGCGGATCGTCATCGGGGTCCTCTTCCGTGTCTTTCGTATCCGTCTACAAGGCCGTTACAGGTGTCAACAAGGGGCATGCCGAGGCATCAGTGTGCTGGCTTGAGCGGCAGCAGCGCACTGATGCGGAATCCTCCGCCCGGACGCGGCCCCGCGTCCAGGGTGCCGCCCACCATGCCGACCCGCTCGCGCATACCGATCAGGCCGTGCCCCCGGCCGTCGGCGCCGCCCTCCTCGTACAGCTCGTGCGGGGCGCCCTTGCCGTCGTCCTCCACGAGCAGGCCGAGGCCGTCGTCGAAGTAGACCAGACGCACGCTCGCGCCCGCGTTGGGCCCGCCGTGTTTGCGCGTGTTGGTGAGCGCCTCCTGCACGATGCGGTACGCCGTCAGCTCGACGCCGCTGGGCAGCGGGCGCGGGGTGCCCTCGACCTTGAAGTCGACCGGCAGACCGGAGGTGCGGCACTGCTGGATGAGGTCGTCGATCTGCTCGACGTCGGGCTGCGGCACGTACTCGCCGCTCTCCTGGTGCTCGCCGGTGCGCAGGACGCCCAGCAGGCGGCGCATCTCGGCGAGGGCCTGGCGGCCGGTGGAGGAGATGGTCTCCAGGGCCTTCTTGGCCTGGTCGGGCGCGGCGTCGAGAACGTAGGCGGCGCCGTCGGCCTGCACCACCATCACGGAGACGTTGTGCGCGACGACGTCGTGGAGCTCGCGCGCGATCCGGGCGCGTTCGGCGGCGACCGCGACCTTGGCCTGCGCCTCGCGCTCCTTTTCGAGCCGGGTCGCGCGCTCCTCCAGCTGTTCGTAGTAGGCGCGACGGGTGCGGATCGAGTCACCGAGCACCCAGGCGAGCGCGAACGGCACCGTCAGGAAGATCACCAGGGCGATATTGCCCAGGACGCTGGAGTCGCGCTCCGGCCAGCGCAGCTGTGCCAGTGGCGCCGCGCACAGGCCGGCGCCCAGCGCGAGCCAGGAGGCCCAGCGCGCGCCGGTCGCGGCGACGGTGTAGACGATCACCAGGAAGGCGAAGTTGGCGGGTGTGGTCGCCACGTTCAGCGCCAGCTGCACCAGCCCCACGCCGATGGCCAGCAGCAGCATCTTCTCCGGCATCCGCCGGCGCAACGCGATCACCAGGCACAACAGCAGGACGACCGGGATGATGGCCGCCTCGGAGTCGGTGCCCGAGAGGTCCTGTCCGGCTTCCTCCCGGACGGACACGGTGACCGCGGAGATCCCGAGGAGGAAGACGGCCCAGAAGCCGTCGACCCATGTCGGGTGCCTGCGGATGAAGTCATAAAGGCGCTGCACGTAACCCAGCGTAGGGAAGCGAGATGCGTGCAGGGGTCAACCGGAGGGCCGATCCGCACCACCCACGCGTACTCCGCAAGGTGGAGGCTGCCTTCCTCTCTGCGCTTAGCCTGGCCGGGTGACAGCAGAGGCGACGGGCGAATGGCGTGGGTGGCGTGCGGCGGCGGAGGGCGCCCTCTACGGGCCGGACGGCTTCTACCGGCGCCCCGAGGGCCCGGCCGGCCACTTCCGGACGTCCGTGCACGCGTCGCCCCTCTTCGCGGGTGCCGTGGCCCGGCTGCTGTGCCGGGTCGACGAGGCCCTGGGCCGCCCCGCCTCCCTCGACTTCGTCGACATGGCGGCCGGACGGGGCGAACTGGTCACCCGTGTACTGGCCGCGCTCCCCGCCGACGTGGCGGTACGCACGCGTGCGTACGCCGTGGAGATCGCCGACCGCCCCGAACCCCTCGATCACCGGATCGAGTGGCTGCCCCACCGCCCGAAGGGGATCACGGGCCTGCTCTTCGCCAACGAGTGGCTGGACAACGTCCCGGTGGACATCGCGGAGGTGGACTCCACCGGCGTACCGCGCGAGGTCCTCGTACGACGGGACGGCACCGAACGTCTCGGGGAGCCGCTGTCCGGGGCGGAGGCGCAGTGGCTGGCGCGCTGGTGGCCACTGGGGCGCACACAGGCAGCGGGGGGCGTGGGCGGCGACCCGTCCGCCGAAGGCGCCCATTCCGCCGAAGACGTCTCGTCCGCCGAAGGTGCGCGGGCCGAGATCGGCCTGCCTAGGGACGAGGCCTGGGCCGCCGCCGTCGCGACGCTGGACCGGGGTCTGGCGGTCGCCGTGGACTACGCGCACACGGCGGCGACACGACCCCCCTTCGGCACCCTCACCGGCTTCCGCGAGGGCCGCGAGACGTCACCGGTCCCGGACGGGTCGTGCGACATCACGGCTCACGTGGCGCTGGACGCGTGCGCGCTGCCCGGAGCGCTCCTGCTGCCCCAGCGCGAGGCCCTGCGCACCCTGGGCATCACGGGTGCGCGCCCCCCGCTGGAGCTGGCCTCGACCCGCCCGGCGGAGTATGTACGGGCCCTGGCGACGGCGGGCGAGGCCGCCGAGCTGACGGCGAGCGGCGGGCTGGGAGACTTCGGCTGGCTGATGCAGCCAGTTGGAATTCCAAACGTACTGGCGGACTGACACGCCGCCCCTTTGCCGCACCGTCTCCTTGCCGCGCCGTCTCCTTGTCGCGCCGCCTACTTGTCGATGTCCCCCACCACGAAGAACATCGACCCGAGAATCGCCACCATGTCCGCGACCAGCGTCCCCGGCAGCAGCTCGACCAGCGCCTGGATGTTGTTGTAGGACGCCGACCGCAGCTTCAGCCGGTACGGCGTCTTCTCGCCCTTGCTGACGAGGTAGTAGCCGTTGATGCCGAGCGGATTCTCGGTCCACGCGTACGTGTGGCCCTCGGGGGCCTTCAGCACCTTGGGAAGCCGCTGGTTGATCGGCCCGGGCGACAGCTCGGCGAGACGGTCGAGGCAGGCGTCGGCGAGGTCGAGCGCGTTGTGGGTCTGCTCCAGCAGGCACTCGAAGCGGGCGAGGCAGTCGCCCTCGTCCCGGGTCACGACCCTGAGCACGTCGCCCAGCTCGCCGTAAGCGAGGTAGGGCTCGTCGCGCCGCAGATCGAAGTCCACGCCGGAGGCGCGCGCGATCGGCCCGCTCACGCCGTAGGCGTGCACGGTGCCCGGCGGGAGGGTGCCCACGCCCCGCGTACGCCCCCGGAAGATCTCGTTGCCGAGGACCAGGTCGTCGAACCGGTCCATGCGGGAGCGCACGTCGGCGACGGCGGCACGCGCACGCGTGGTCCACCCGGCCGGCAGGTCCTCCTTCAGGCCTCCGACCCGGTTGAACATGTAGTGCATACGCCCACCGGAGACCTCCTCCATCACATGCTGGAGTTCCTCCCGCTCCGTGAAGGCGTAGAAGATCGGCGTGATCCCGCCCAGCTCCAGCGGGTACGAGCCCAGGAACATCAGGTGGTTGAGCACCCGGTTCAGCTCGGCGAGCAGGGTCCGTGTCCACACGGCCCGCTCGGGCACCTCCATGCCGAGCATGCGCTCGACGGCGAGGACGACGCCCAGCTCGTTGGAGAAGGCCGACAGCCAGTCGTGGCGGTTGGCGAGCATGATGATCTGCCGGTAGTCGCGCGCCTCGAAGAGCTTCTCCGCGCCGCGGTGCATGTACCCGATCACCGGCTCGGCGCTCACGATGCGCTCGCCGTCCAGCACGAGCTTGAGGCGCAGCACGCCGTGCGTGGACGGGTGCTGGGGCCCGATGTTGAGCACCATGTCGGTGCTCTCCGCGGCGCCGCCGATACCGACCATGGTCTCCGTGGTGGGAGTCATGGACACAGTCTCCCCTACGTACGCTGGCCTCATGGAGACGGGGAGCCAAGAGAACACGGACACGGCGGGGGACGAGCGGGCAGGGGCCGGCCCGGGGTGGACCGGGCTGCCGCCGGGCCTGCTCCGTATGCGCCGCCTGTTGCTGGTGGTGTGGCTGGGCCTGCTGGCGATCGGCCTGGGCCTGCTGCTGGGGCTGCTCGCCGCGCCGGCCTGGGCGGCCTTCGCGGTGCTGCCCCTCGCGCTGATGGCATGGGGCTGGGTGATGCTGGGCCGCAACTGGCGGTCGTGGCGCTACGCCGAGCGCGCCGACGACCTGCTGATCAGCCGGGGCGTGCTGTGGCGCGAGGAGACGGTCGTGCCGTACGGCCGCATGCAGCTGGTCGAGGTGACCTCGGGCCCCGTGGAGCGCCACTTCGGCCTGGCCAGCGTGCAGCTGCACACGGCGGCCGCGGCCACCGACGCCACGATCCCCGGCCTGGACCCGGCGGAGGCGGAACGGCTGCGGGACCGGCTCACCGAGCTGGGCGAGGCACGATCGGCGGGCCTGTGACGACGCCCGGCGTCGACGGCGCCGCCGTACGCGCAGAGCGCCCCCTGACCGAACGCCGTCTGCACCCCGTGACACCGCTGAGGCGAGCGTGGGCCCCGGTGGCGGTCCTGATCGGCTGGGCGGCACACGACCCTGACCAGGCCCAGCGCCAGCTCACCCGGCTCACCACGACCACCCTCCTGCTCGCACTGGCCGCACTGATCCCCGCCGCCGCCCTGTACGGCTTCCTCACCTGGTGGTTCACCCACTTCGCGGTGACCGACACCGAACTGCGCATCCGCACCGGCCTGCTGTTCCGGCGCACCGCGCACATCCGGCTGGAACGCATCCAGGCCATCGACGTCACCCAGCCGCTCCTCGCGCGCGTGGCGGGCGTGGCGAAGCTGAAACTCGACGTCATAGGCACCGACAAGAAGGACGAACTGGCTTTCCTGGGCGCGGAGGAGGCACGCACACTCCGCGCGGAACTCCTCGCACGAGCCGCCGGTTTCGCCCCCGAGACGGCCCACGAGATAGGCGAGGCGCCGTCCCAGGAACTCCTGCGGGTACCCCCGGCCGTCCTGGCCGCCTCCCTCGCCCTCACCGGCGCGACCTGGGGAACGCTGGCCGCCGCCGTGGCCGTACCGACGATCCTCTGGCTGGTGACGGAGAGCGCGTGGACGGTCCTGGCGACCGCGATCCCGCTGTTCGGCGCGGCGGGGGCCAGCAGCGTGGGACGTTTCGTCACCGAGTACGACTGGACGCTGGCCGAGTCGCCCGACGGACTCCGTATCGACCACGGGCTCCTCGACCGCGCCCACGAGACGGTGCCACCCGGTCGTGTCCAGACCGTCCGGCTCGTCGAACCGCTCCTCTGGCGCCGGCGCGGCTGGGTGCGTGTGGAGCTGAACGTGGCGGGCTCCGCCAACTCCGTCCTGCTCCCGGTGGCCCCGCGCGAGGTGGCCGAGTCGGTCATAGCGCGCGTACTGCCCGGAGTGACCGTCCCCCCGCGCACCTCCCTCACCCGGCCGCCTCGCCGTGCGGCCCGGTGCGTACCGCTCTGGTGGCGCGGCTACGGCCTGACCGTCACGGACGCGGTCTTCGCCGCCCACACCGGCCTTCTCCGCCGGAGCCTCGCCCTGGTCCCCCACGCGAAGGTCCAGAGCGTACGGCTCACTCAGGGCCCCTGGGAGCGGCTGTGGGGCGTGGCCGACGTCCACGTGGACACGGGAGCCAACAAGACGGTGACGGCCCGCCTGCGGGACGCCACGGAGGCGCGGGAACTGCTGCACGCACAGGCGGAGCGGTCACGCACGGGGCGCAGGGACGCACTGCCGGATCGCTGGATGGCCTGAGGCGGGGTGCCGCAGGCATCCCGCCCCGGTCGCGCCTCGACCGCGTCCCGGCCGCGCCGCGACCGCCGTCAGGAAACCGCGCTACGCAGCCCCTGCACGTCGATCTGTTCCGTCTCGTCGTGCGCGGTCAGGTCGATGACCTGGCCGATCCCCCGGGACTCCGCGTCCGCCGGCTTGAACTCCGCCTCGGACTCGGCCTTGTGGAGGGCGAGGGCCTCCTGACCGACGACGTCGGCGAGGTCCTCGTTCTGGACGGACTCCAGCGCGGACGGCCCCGCCGCCCCCGCCTTCGTACCGAAGAAGTCGAAGCCCCCCTCGACCAGCGGACGCCGCGCGGGCGTCCCCGGCACGACGGCCACAGCGGTCGGCTCGATGAAGTGCCCCGCGGGCTGCGCCTTGGCGACCGTGCCTGCCGTGGTGTGGGCGGCCGCGTGCTCATGCCCGTCGGCCGCCACGGGCTTCCCCTGCGCTTCGTCCTCCAGCGCGGGTTCCGCCCCGGCCCCGCCGACGGCCTCCGCCGCTGCCTCTGCGGCGCCCGACCCGTCCGTCACGGCTTCCTTGCCGGAAGGCCGGTCACCGGAGGGCCGGTCACCGGAAGGCCCGTCGCCCCTCGGCGGATCGTTCTTCGGCGGTTCGTCGGTCGGAGACTCCTCCTTGGAGGACTCGCCCTTCGCGAGCTCGCCACCCTCCGACAGCTCGCCGCTCTCCGTGGACTCACCGTCCGTCGAGAGGTCGCCGTCCGTCGAGAGGTCGCCGTCCGTCGAGAGCTCGCCGTCCTCCGAGAGCTCACCGCCCTCCAAGGAGTCCTCCTCGAACCGCGCCAACGCCGCCTTGGCCCGCAGGAACAGCCGCGACCCCTCGGGCGAGAAGGCCGCCGGGACAGGAGCCGCCACCGTCTCCTCTGCAGTCTCGGCCTCAGCAGCCTCGACCTCCGCGCCCTCGGTCTCCGCGCCCTCGGCAGGGGCAGCCACAGCCCCCGGCGGCAACGCGCGCGCAGGTGCGGCCGCCTCTATCTCCAGAACCCGCCGCTCCTCAAGCACGCTCGCCCGCTCGGTCTCCGCCGTGGCGTACCGCCGCAACAGCGCCGCATGCTCGTTCCGCAGCCCCGCGAGCTCCGCCCGCTTGGCCCGCAGCCGCTGCTCCAGCTTCACCCGAAGCTCGCGCGACTCCTCAAGATCGGTCTCCAGCTCGGCGACCCGCTCCTCGTAACGCCACTCGTCGCTCGCACGCGCGCGCGTGAGGTCGGCGACCTTCTTGCCGGCCTGTGTGTCCCAGCGGCGCATGACGACCCCACCGACGACCGCCGTCGTCGCGGCGGCCGCGGCCAGGCCGCGCAGCACCATTGCCTCGGAGAACACCCATGGGGCGAAAGCACAGACGACAGAGACGCCTGCGATCGCCGACGGGGGCAGCAGCCGGTGCAAGGGCGGGGAATGGCGGTGACGTCCACGTGGCATGGCCAGAAACTTACCGCGCGTAGGCGAATCTTGTTGCCCCGCCCCGTAAAAAGACAGCCATCCCGAGTCGTTCACACGGCATCAGGAATCAGATCCGACCTCGAATTAACCAGGAACCAAGATCAAAAAGCGCTACGGCGAGCCCCTTCAGGCCCTGTCACCTGCCGCTCAACCGCCCGCTGACCCACTCCAGCGTCGCCGGAATCTCGCGCCGCCAGGTGTTGAAGTTGTGCCCCCCGCTTTCGAGGATGATCGAGGAGATCCGCGTCCGCTTCGTGGCCTTCACACGGTCAATGAACTTCAGCGTGTCCTTGTAGTTGGATTCTCCAACTTTGCTGCTGCTGACGAGCAGTGAGGTGTCCGGCGCCGGCTTGTGCTTGAGGTACCACCACAGGTTCGCGCGATTGCGCAGTTCCTTGTCGCCCTGGAAGAGATCGCCCGTCGTGGCGTCGATCGGCGCCTTGTAGTACGGGGAAAGCCCGACCCCCGCCGCGTACACCCCGGGATGGTGCATGGCGAGCTTCAACGCGCAGTAACCCCCGGTGGAGTCACCGATGATGCCCCAGCTGCGGGCTCCGCCGCCCACCCGGTAGTGCCCGCCCACGGCTTCGGGCAGGTCCTTGGCGAAGAACGTCTCGGTCTGCGGCCCACGCGGAACGTCCACGCACTCGGTGTCCCGCGGCGGCGCCACGGTCGGCCGCATCATCACCAGGATCATCGGCTGCATACGGCCCTCCCCGGCGAGCCGCGCGGCCGTCTGCGGATAGTCCAGCTTGTTCACCAGCGCCTGCGCCGTACCGGGATACCCGGTCAGGACGACGGCCGCCGGGAACGTACGCGTGCGGTATTCCGGCTGAAAGTACTCGGGCGGCAGATAGACGAACGCGGGCGTCGCGATGTGGGTCGTACGGCCCACGATGTCGACCTTCTGGATCTGACCGCCCACCTGCGGCCGCAGACCCCCCGCCCCCGGCACCCGCCGGGTGTCGACGACCCGCAGCGGCCCGCTCGCCGCCGTGTGGTCCACGACGACGCCCTGGTCCTTCTCCTGCCCGAACAGGTCGGCCCAGCTGGCGTAGAACCCGAAGGCCTGGTTGGCGGCGAGCCCGACCGCCATGAAGAGCGCCAACTGCGTGGAGAGCAGCAGCCCGACCCGGCCGGCGACGGCCCGCCAGCGACGCCGCGCCAGCCGTGGCCACAGCCACACCGTGCCGACGAACAGCCCTACGGCGGCGAGAACCGCCAGCGCCAGCACCTTGTCGCTCGTGAGACCCATCGATGGTTACCTGTCCGCACTTTCCGCCCGAATCGCGGCCGCAGACCCCCTGCGCACGCGTCGCCTCCCCCGCTCCTTCGCGAGGGCTTGCCCCGGACTTTCCTTGGCCTTTGAAACGGTTTTGGGGAGCTGAGTGAACCTCTCCCCTCAAGACACCGTCCTAGAGGGCGCAATGTCGCCGGATGCCCGAATCGGCACCGGATCCAAGGTCTCTCGCAGAACTATTGGGATGCGATGTCTGTCAGGACAGATGTGGAAATGTCGGGCAAGGTTCCTCAACAATCGAACCAGGTTTCGAGCCGGGTGGGTCAGCGGACGAGCCGTGTTCGGCACCTGCTGCGCGGCCCGCGCCCCGAAGCCGTTCCCGCGCTCGTCGGTCGGGCCTGCGCCCTGGTCGGCCTGCTGGACATCGCCGCGGGCGTCTTCCCGCGCTTCCGGCACAGCCGTATGCACGCCATCGCCGAGGTGCTGCCGGGCTCGTTCGGCCCGTTCGCGGCGGCGCTGTCGCTCAGCGCGGGTGTGCTGTTGCTGCTGCTCGCACACGGCCTCAAGCGCGGCAAGCGGCGGGCCTGGCGTGCCGCCGTCGTGCTGCTCCCGGCCGGGGCCGTGGCGCAGTTCCTGTACCGCCACTCCTTCATCGGCGTGCTCATCTCGATCGTGCTGCTCACGGCGCTGGTGCGCCATCGCGATCAATTCTCGGCCCTGCCCGACCCGCGCAGCCGGTGGCGCGCGCTGGCCAACTTCGTCCTCATGGGCGCCGGTTCGCTCGCCCTCGGGCTGCTCATCGTCAGCGCCCACCCCAAGACGCTGATCGGCGACCCGAGCCTGGCCGACCGCATCGCGCACGTCATCTACGGACTGTTCGGCTTCGAGGGACCGGTCGACTACGCGGGCAACACCTCCTGGACGGTCGCCTTCTCCCTGGGCGCCCTCGGCTGGATCACCGCGGTCACCACGATCTACCTGGCCTTCCGCCCCGAACACCCCGCCGCCCGCCTCACCGAGGACGACGAGGTGCGCCTGCGCGGCCTGCTCGCCAGGCACGGCGGCCGCGACTCCCTCGGCCACTTCGCGCTGCGCCGCGACAAGGCCGTCGTCTTCTCGCCCAGCGGCAAGGCGGCGGTGACGTACCGCGTCGTCTCCGGCGTGATGCTCGCCAGCGGCGACCCCATCGGCGACGTCGAGGCCTGGCCGGGCGCCATCGAGCGCTTCATGGACGAGGCCAAGGCCCACTCCTGGACCCCGGCCGTCATGGGCTGCTCCGAGACCGGCGCCGAGGTGTGGACCCGCGAGACCGGGCTCGACGCCCTCGAACTGGGCGACGAGGCGGTGGTGGACGTCCCGGATTTCTCGCTCGCCGGCCGCGCGATGCGCAACGTACGTCAGATGGTCAAGCGCATCGAGCGCGCCGGTTACGAGACCCGCGTACGTCGTGTCCGTGACCTCGGCGAGACCGAGCTGGAGCGCATCCGGCAGGCCGCGGAGGACTGGCGCGGCACCGACACCGAGCGCGGCTTCTCCATGGCGCTGGGCCGCGTCGGCGACCCGTCCGACGGCGACTGCCTCATCGCCACCGCCCACAAGGCCGACGACGAGCCCGGTCCGTACGGCGACCTGAAGGCGATCCTCCACTTCGTGCCCTGGGGCACCGACGGTGTCTCGCTGGACCTGATGCGCCGCGACCGCTCCGCCGACCCCGGCATGAACGAACTCCTCATCGTGGCCGCCCTCCAGGCCGCCCCGAAGTTCGACATCGCGCGCGTGTCCCTCAACTTCGCCATGTTCCGCTCGGCCCTGGCACGCGGCGAGAAGATCGGCGCGGGACCGGTACTGCGCGCCTGGCGGGGCCTGCTGGTGTTCCTCTCCCGCTGGTTCCAGATCGAGTCCCTGTACAAGTTCAACGCCAAGTTCCAGCCCCGCTGGGAGCCCCGCTTCGTGGTCTACCGCGCCTCCGGCGACCTGCCCCGCCTCGGCTTCGCCGCCATGCAGGCGGAGGGCTTCGTGAACCTGGCCCTGCCCCTCCCCCGCTTCCTGCGCCGCCGCCGCACCGCACCCCGCCCGTGCGCCCACCAGGTGGCGGAGCGCGAGATGCGCGCGGCCTGACAAGGCGGCCTGACAAGGTCGTGGAACGGAAGGTCCACGCAGCCTGACAAGGTCGGGCAACGCAAGGTCCACGCGGCCCGAACAGGACGCGGAACGAAAGATCCACGCGCCATAACCGCGCCAAACCGAAGCAGGCCCGAGCGGAAGCCGATCCCGCCCCCGTCCCAAGGCTTCCGCCCGGGCCGCGGCACGTGGCGACCCCTGCTTGGGCCTACGCTGAACGTATGAGCAAGCAGAGCGGACGCGGGCGCGTCGCGGGCCTTCCGGGGTGGGACCGGTGCGCGGTCATGGGAGTCGTCAACGTGACCCCCGACTCGTTCTCCGACGGCGGCCGCTGGTTCGACACCACGTCCGCCGTCAAGCACGGCCTCGCCCTCGTCGAGGAGGGCGCCGACCTGGTCGACGTCGGCGGCGAGTCCACCCGCCCCGGCGCCACCCGGGTCGACGAGGACGAGGAACTGCGCCGCGTCATCCCGGTCGTCCGCGGCCTCTCCTCCGAGGGCGTCACGGTCTCCGTCGACACCATGCGCGCCTCCGTCGCCGAGCAGGCCCTCGCCGCCGGCGCCGCCCTCGTCAACGACGTCAGCGGCGGTCTCGCCGACCCCGCGATGATCCCGGCCGTCGCGGACGCCGGCGCCCCCTTCGTCGTCATGCACTGGCGCGGCTTCCTCCAGGGCGGGAACGTCAAGGGCGGGTACGACGACGTCGTCGCCGAGGTCGTCCACGAACTGCACGCGCGCGTGGAGGCCGTGCTGGCCGGCGGCATCGCCCCCGACCGCATCGTCGTGGACCCCGGCCTCGGCTTCTCCAAGGACGCCGAGCACGACCTCGTCCTCCTCGCCCACCTCGACCGCCTGCTCGGCCTCGGCCACCCGCTGCTCGTCGCCGCCTCCCGCAAGCGGTTCCTCGGCCGCGTCCTCGCCGGGCCGCAGGGCGCGCCGCCGCCCGCCCGGGAGCGCGACGCCGCCACGGCCGCCGTCTCGGCGCTCGCGGCACAGGCCGGCGCGTGGGCGGTGCGCGTGCACGAGGTGCGTGCCACGGCGGACGCGGTGCGGGTCGCCCGCGCCATCGAGGAAGCGCGCGGCGCCACCGCAGACTCACCCGGCGCGCGGACCGCACCCGAGCGCGACGGCGCACACGGCGCTGAAGGAGCCCGGTGAGCGCCCCCCACACCGACGTGGAACAGGTGGAAGCCGCCAACACCGCCTTCTACGAGGCCATGGAGCGCGGCGACTTCGAGGAGCTCTCCTCGCTCTGGCTCACCCCGACCGACCTGGGCGTCGACGAGAGCTACCACGACCCGGCCGACGCCGGCGTGATCTCCTGTGTGCACCCCGGCTGGCCGGTGCTCACCGGACGCGGCGAGGTCCTCAGGTCGTACGCCCTCATCATGGCGAACACCGACTACATTCAGTTCTTCCTCACCGATGTGCATGTCTCCGTCACCGGCGACACCGCCCTGGTGACCTGCACCGAGAACATCCTCAGCGGCGGCCCCGCCCCGGAGGGCGGCGACGAGCTCGGCCCGCTGGTGGGCCAGCTGGTCGTCGCCACGAACGTGTTCCGGCGCACCCCCGCCGGCTGGAAGATCTGGTCCCACCACGCCTCACCCGTTCTGGCCGAAAACGACGAGGAAGAGAGCGACGGCACCCCCTCCTGAGTGGGTAGTCGCCCCATAGGGACGACCACGGGGACGGACCGCGGAAACCACCGGGAGACCACGGGACGACGCCCGCGAGCCACCCGCAGGAGGGCCCGCGGGACCCCGCCGGGCCCAAGAAGTGGTTGGAATCACGCCACCCCGGGTAGGGGCGGCTACCAACCCATGAGCCACCGGGTTCCCCAGGGGAAACACTCGATGAATCCTCCTGGGCCCGGACCGGACCCACGCCCCCGTGGCCCGGCCCTGTCAGTGCCCGCAGGTAGATTCGTTCGAGGCCGGTGTGCCGCCCGCACGCGGCAGCGACCGGCCGTCACCGACGATTGCAGGAGTGATTCGCGTGGATCGTGTCGCGCTGCGCGGCCTGAAGGCCCGCGGGCACCACGGGGTGTTCCCCAAGGAACGCGAGGAGGGCCAGACCTTCATCGTGGACCTCGTCCTGGGCCTGGACACCCGGCCTGCCGCCGCCGACGACGACCTGGCGAAGACCGTGCACTACGGCATCGTGGCGGAGGAGGTCGTGGCCGTCGTCGAGGGCGAACCGGTCAACCTCATCGAGACGCTCGCCGAACGCATCGCCCAGGCCTGTCTGAAGCACGAAGGGGTCCACGAGGTCGAGGTCACCGTCCACAAACCGGACGCGCCGATCACGGTCCCCTTCGACGACGTGACCGTCACCATCACCCGGAGCCGAGTATGACTGCACCCTTCCTCAAGGGCCCCAGCGACCCGACCGTACAGCCGGTACCCGCCTCCGTCGTCGATCAGGTCGACGCCGCCGACACCACCCTCAGCAACCCCAAACGGGCCGTGATCTCCCTCGGCGCCAACCTGGGCAACCGCCTGGAGACCCTCCAGGGTGCCGTCGACGCACTGGAGGACACCCCGGGCGTCCGCATCAAAGCCGTGTCCCCCGTGTACGAGACGGAGCCGTGGGGCGTCGAGCCGGGCACCCAGCCCTCCTACTTCAACGCGATCGTCGTCCTCAAGACCACACTCCCCCCGTCCTCCCTGCTGGAGCGGGCGCACGCGGTCGAGGAGGCCTTCCACCGGGTCCGGGGCGAGCGCTGGGGCGCCCGCACCCTCGACGTCGACATCGTCGCCTACGCCGATGTCGTCTCCGACGACCCGATCCTCACCCTCCCCCACCCCCGCGCCCACGAACGCGCCTTCGTCCTCGCCCCCTGGCACGACGTCGAACCCCAGGCACAGCTTCCGGGCCGCGGCCCGGTGGCCGACCTCCTGGCCGGCATCGCCCTCGAAGGCATCGCAGCCCGCGCGGACCTGGAACTCCAGCTGCCCGAATAGTCGTTAAGGTCAAGACGACACCGTCCATGGGGACCCGGGGGAGCTGAAGGAACACTGTGAGAGAGCTGCGCATCAGGATGCTGGCAGGCGTGTTCATCGTCGCCGGCATCCTGTCCTGGGCGGGCGCCCGCCTCTGGAACTCCGTCGGGACCCTGCCCAGCGTCCCCCTGGCCGCCCCCATCGTCCTCGCCCTGATCGCCGTGGTGCTCCTGTCCACGGCGATCTCGATCCGCGCCCGCCTCAAGGCCCAGCGCGAACGACGCCCCGAGGCCAAGGGCGTCGACCCCCTGATGGCCGCCCGAGCGGTCGTCTTCGGCCACGCCAGCGCCCTGGTCGCCGCCCTCGTCGCCGGCATGTACGGCGGCACCGGCGTCTTCCTCCTGGAATACCTCGACATCCCCGCCCGCCGCGACCAGGCCATCTACGCCGGCTTCGCGGTCCTGGCCGGCATCGCCGTCATAGTGGCCGCGATCTTCCTGGAGCGCGTGTGCAAGCTGCCGGAGGACGACGAACACGACGGGGCTGGGACAGCGCCGACGGTGTAGCGCGGGATCAGCGCCCGGGGCGTCAGCGGGCCATGATGAGGCTCATCGCCTCGTTGCGGGTCGCCGCGTCCCGCAGCTGACCGCGCACCGCCGACGTTATGGTCATCGCGCCGGGCTTGCGGATGCCGCGCATCGACATGCACATGTGCTCGCACTCCACGACGACGATCACGCCACGCGGCTCCAGAATCTCCATGAGCGAGTCGGCGATCTGCGTGGTGAGTCGTTCCTGCACCTGCGGACGGCGGGCGTAGACGTCCACCAGCCGGGCCAGCTTGGACAGCCCGGTGATCTTGCCGGAGGTGGCCGGAATGTATCCGACGTGAGCGACGCCCCGAAACGGGACCAGATGATGCTCACAGGTGCTGTACACCTCGATGTCCTTCACGAGCACCATCTCGTCATGCCCGATGTCGAACGTGGTCGTCAGCACCTGCTCAGGCTCCTGCCACAGCCCCGCGAAGATCTCCTTGTACGCCCGCGCCACCCGCGCCGGCGTCTCCCTGAGCCCCTCGCGGTCCGGGTCCTCGCCGACCGCGATCAGCAGTTCGCGTACGGCGTTCTCGGCGCGCTTCTCGTCGAACTCACCGATGCGGCCCTCGCCGTCAAGCGTCACGGGGTCGGTCATGTGGTGCCTCGTTCCTTCGCGGGTGGCGCGTGTGGGTCACGCGTCTGAACTCCTGGCATACGAAAATGCCGCGCCCCCCAGGCTAAAACCAGGGGGGCGCGGCATCCATTCCGGGCCCGGTGAGGCCACCGGGGTGGGGCGTCAGTTCTCGGGACGCTCCTCGGGGGCCGGCTCGGTCGCCGGGGCGGGCTCCGTCACCGTCGACTTGGCGGTGCTGATCGCCGGGGTCGCGCCGTTGGCGCCGTTCGTCAGTGCGAGCTCCTTGGGGGAGAGCACCGGCGGACGGGTGGACGGCGTACGGCGGGAGGAGCCGGTCCAGGCGGGCCGGGGCGGGCGCTTGACGATGGGGGCGAAGACCTCGGCGATCTCCTCCTTGCCCAGCGTCTCCCGCTCCAGCAGTGCGAGCACGAGGTTGTCGAGGACGTCGCGGTTCTCGACCAGGATCTCCCAGGCCTCGTTGTGCGCCGTCTCGATGAGCTTCTTGACTTCCTCGTCCACCAGCGCGGCGACCTCTTCCGAGTAGTCGCGCTGGTGAGCCATCTCACGTCCGAGGAACGGCTCGGTGTTGTCGCCGCCGAACTTGATGGCGCCGAGACGCTCGGTCATGCCGTACTGCGTGACCATCGCGCGGGCCGTGGCCGTGGCCTTCTCGATGTCGTTCGCGGCGCCCGTGGTCGGGTCGTGGAAGACGAGCTCCTCGGCCGCACGGCCGCCCAGCATGTAGGCCAGCTGGTCCAGCATCTCGTTGCGGGTGGTGGAGTACTTGTCCTCGTCCGGCAGGACCATGGTGTAGCCGAGAGCGCGGCCGCGGGACAGGATCGTGATCTTGTGGACCGGGTCGGAGTTCGGGGAGGCCGCCGCGACCAGGGCGTGTCCGCCCTCGTGGTACGCGGTGATCTTCTTTTCCTTGTCCGACATGATCCGGGTCCGCTTCTGCGGGCCCGCCACGACGCGGTCGATGGCCTCGTCCAGCATCTGGTTGTCGATCAGCTTCTTGTCCGAGCGGGCGGTCAGCAGCGCCGCCTCGTTCAGGACGTTCGACAGGTCCGCGCCCGTGAAGCCCGGCGTGCGGCGGGCGACCGCCGACAGGTCGACGTCGGGGGCGACCGGCTTGCCCTTCTGGTGGACCTTGAGGATCTCCAGACGGCCCTGCATGTCCGGGCGGTCGACCGCGATCTGGCGGTCGAAGCGGCCGGGGCGCAGCAGAGCCGGGTCGAGGATGTCGGGCCGGTTCGTGGCGGCGATCAGGATCACGCCGCCCTTCACGTCGAAGCCGTCCATCTCGACGAGCAGCTGGTTCAGGGTCTGCTCGCGCTCGTCGTGACCGCCGCCGAGGCCGGCGCCGCGATGGCGGCCGACCGCGTCGATCTCGTCGACGAAGACGATGGCCGGGGCGTTCGCCTTGGCCTGCTCGAACAGGTCACGGACTCGGGAGGCACCGACACCGACGAACATCTCGACGAAGTCGGAACCGGAGATCGAGTAGAAGGGGACGCCCGCCTCGCCGGCGACTGCGCGCGCGAGGAGCGTCTTACCGGTACCGGGAGGCCCGTAGAGCAGTACGCCCTTGGGGATCTTGGCGCCGACGGCCTGGAACTTGGCCGGCTCCTGGAGGAACTCCTTGATCTCGTGGAGCTCCTCGACGGCCTCGTCCGAGCCCGCGACGTCCGAGAACGTCGTCTTGGGGGTGTCCTTGGTGATGAGCTTCGCCTTGGACTTCCCGAAGTTCATGACCCGGGAGCCGCCGCCCTGCATCTGATTCATCAGGAACAGGAAGACGACCACGATGAGGACGAAGGGCAGCAGGGAGAGCAGGATGCCGACGAACGGGTTCTGCTTCGACGGCGAGACCGTGTAGCCGTCGGGGATCTGCTTCTGCTGGAACTTGTTCTGCAGCGTGTTGGCGATGTCCACGCCCTGGTCGCCGATGTAGGACGCCTGGATCTTGGTGGAGCCCTCGACCTTTTCGCCGTCCTTGAGCTGGGCCTTGACGGTCTGTTCGTCGCCGGTGGTCAGCTTGACCGACTCGACCTTGTTCTCATTGATCGCCTGAATGACCTGGCCGGTGTCCACCGTCTTGTAGCCGCCGGACGAGCCGACGACCTGCATCAACACGACCACGGCAAGGACGGCCAGCACGATCCACATGACCGGCCCACGGAAGTATCGCTTCACGTCCATCCATACGGAGCGGTGTCGCCCCGTCCCTCCTGCCATAGTGAGTTTGATAAGACAGTTCTTCTGACGGTACCCCAGCTTCGGCGCCCGTAGCCGCACGGGCGGGCCAGCAAGCCCGTCTGCATGCTCCAACGCCGCGAGGCCCGCCGGGGTTCCCGATCTTCGTACGGGGCTTGGTCCCTTCGGGTCCGGTTCTCCGGACCGTCGGAGTCAGCCGCCGTAGACGTGAGGCGCGAGCGTACCGACGAATGGAAGGTTGCGGTACTTCTCGGCGTAGTCGAGGCCGTAGCCGACGACGAACTCGTTGGGGATGTCGAAGCCGACCCACTCCACCTCGATGGCGACCTTGGCGGCGTCCGGCTTGCGCAGCAGGGTGCACACCTTGAGGGACTCCGGCTCGCGGGAGCCGAGGTTGGACAGCAGCCACGACAGGGTCAGGCCGGAGTCGATGATGTCCTCGACGATCAGGACGTGCTTGCCCTTGATGTCGGTGTCGAGGTCCTTGAGGATCCGCACGACACCGGAGGACTGGGTGCCGGCGCCGTACGACGACACGGCCATCCAGTCCATGGTGACGGGGGTGGACAGTGCCCGGGCGAGGTCGGCCATGACCATCACCGCGCCCTTGAGGACGCCGACGATGAGCAGGTCCTTGCCCTCGTACTCCGCGTCGATCTTCGCGGCCAGCTCGGCGAGCTTGGCGTCGATCTCTTCCTTGGTGATGAGTACCTGCTTGAGGTCGGCACCCATGTCTTTCGCGTCCACCCGCATCACTTTCGGTCGTCCCACCGGCTCTTCCCGGCCGCTCTTACGACCCGTGTGAGGGGCCGGTGGGAGGTCCGGTTTCAGCCTTGCCGAATCACCAGTCTGCCACCCTGGCGCTGGGCCACGACTTTGCCGGGGAGATTGATGGCTCCCTGACCGCGCCAGCCGGTGATCAGGCGGTCGACTTCCTCGATGTGGCGGGCGAACAGCGCGCCGGCGGGCGCCCCGGCCTCGATGGCGGCGCGGCGCAGGATCCGGCGGCGTACGGCGGGCGGCAGCGCGTACAGCTTCGCGCACTCCAGGAGACCGGCCGAGTCGCGTACGGCGGTCTCGGCCTGGCTGGCCCAGGCGTCGAGGGCGTCGGCGTCGTCGCGGGAGAGCTGGGCCGTGCGGGCGAGGGCCTCCACGACGCCTTTGCCGAGGGCCTTCTCCAGGGCGGGCAGGCCTTCCTGGCGCAGCCGCGACCGGGTGTACGCGGGATCGGAGTTGTGGGGGTCGTCCCAGACCGGGAGGGACTGGACCATGCAGGCCTTGCGGGCGGTCTGCCGGTCGAGCTGGAGGAAGGGGCGCCGGTAACGGCCGTCGGCCCCCGAGACCGCGGCCATTCCGGACAGGGAGCGGATGCCGGAGCCGCGGGCGAGGCCGAGCAGGACGGTCTCGGCCTGGTCGTCGCGGGTGTGTCCGAGCAGGACGGCGAGGGCGCCGTGGCGCAGGGCCGCGGCGTCGAGGGCGGCGTAGCGGGCGTCGCGGGCGGCTGCCTCGGGGCCGCCTTCGCGGCCCACGGTCACGGCGATGGACTCGACCGGGTCGAGGCCGAGTTCGCGCATGCGCAGGACGACTTCCTCGGCGCGCAGGTCGGAGCCGGGCTGGAGACCGTGGTCGACGGTGACGGCGCCGGCGCGGATGCCGAGTTTGGGGGCTTCGAAGGCGAGTGCGGAGGCGAGGGCCATGGAGTCGGCGCCGCCGGAGCATGCCACGAGCACGAGCGGGGAGGGGGGGCGCTCGTGCGGGGTGGTGCGCGTGGGCTCCTGCGGGGTCGCGCGGGGGAGCTCGTACGACGGCTCGTGTGCCGTGCGGTGGCCGACCGCGGCGCGTGCGGGGTGGTACGCGGCGGTGGCGAACGTGGTGGCCGCGGACGCCACTGCGGGCGCCATCGGCTGTGCCAGGTGCGGCGCCTCGTGGGAGGCCGCGCGCCGGCTGCCGGGCGCTGGTGCGTCGGTGGTGCGGCTGTGCTCGGTGAGGATGTCGTGGAGGACGCGGCGGACCGCCAGGCGTATCGCCGCGACCGCAGGATGGGGACCCATGTCCGGTTCCCTTCATGAAGTTGTCGGGGGGTGAGTCCGAGTCGGTCACTCAGAGTGTGTAGATGGTGACAGAACCGGGCCGTTCCCCGAGCATTGCACGCCTACCCATGGCTCACGGTCCCTCGGACGGGTGATTGCAGGGGCGTTCGACTGCCGTCGGCCGGATTCGGTTCACGACCTTCGTATGAGATGCACGACTCGGCGCGTGATTCACGACTCTGCCTTGCGATGCACCCGCGAGACCCAGTCCGCCGGTTTGGCGATCTCGGCCTTGGTGGGGAGGGTGTTCGGGGACGTCCACACGCGGTTGAAGCCGTCCATGCCGACCTGGTCGACGACGGCCCGCACGAAGCGTTCGCCGTCGCGGTACTGCCTGAGTTTGGCGTCCAGACCGAGCAGTTTGCGCAGGGCCATGTCCAGCCTTGAGGCGCCCTTGGCGCGCCGCTGCTGGAACTTCTCGCGGATCTCGCCGACGGACGGCACGACGGACGGGCCGACGCCGTCCATCACGAAGTCGGCGTGGCCCTCCAGGAGTGACATCACGGCGGTGAGGCGGCCGAGGATCTCCCGCTGGGCCGGGGTCTGCACGAGTTCGACGAACGAGCGTCCGCCGTCGTCCTCCTCGGCCTCGGGCCGGCTGCCGGCCAGCGACTGCGCGGCCTCGCGGATGCGTTCCAGGACGGTCATGGGGTCGACGTCGGTCTCTCCCAAGAAAGACTGGATTTCGCCCTCCAGGTGGTCCCGCAGCCAGGGCACCGCGCTGAACTGCGTGCGGTGGGTCTCCTCGTGCAGGCACACCCACAGGCGGAAGTCGTGGGGGTGTACGTCGAGTTCGCGCTCCACATGGACGATGTTCGGGGCGACGAGCAGGAGGCGGCCGCCGCCACTCGGCGAATCAGGGGAGCCGCCGGCGGGGAGCTCACGGGTGGCGGGGGCGAATGTCTCGTACTGGCCGAGGACGCGGGAGGCCAGGAAGGACAGCAGCATGCCGAGTTCGACGCCGGTGACCTTGCCGCCGACGGCGCCCAGGACCGCGCCGCCGGTACTGCTGCCGCGGCGCTCCTGCATCTTTTCGAGCAGGGGCTTGAGGATCTGGCGGAACCCCGCGACGTTCGCGCGGACCCAGCCGGGGCGGTCCACGACGAGGACGGGGGTGTCGTGGGTGTCCTCCGTGCCCATACGAGTGAAGCCCCGGACGTGTTCCTCCGAGGCTTTGGCGTGTCGGCGCAGCTCGGCGACGACGGCCCTGGCCTCGTCGCGGCTCACCTCGGGGCCCGGCCGTACGAGCCGGGTCGCGGTCGCCACCGCGAGATTCCAGTCGACCATCTCGGCACCACCGATGCTCGTCATGTGTCAACCGTACGTGAGCGTTCCCACTTGGGGCAGGCCGTGGGGGTTTGCGGGGCGGCGGTCGGCGCCGAGGGCGGCCCGGGTCAGCCGCAGCCGCACGACGCGAGTGCCGTGGCCGCTCTGTCCAGGGCCGACTGCGCCGCCCCGGGGTTGGTCGTGTCGGACGCCAGGAACGCGAAGGCCAGGAGGCGGCCGTCCTGGTCGACGGCCGTGCCGGCCAGGGTGTTCACGCCGGTCAGGGTGCCGGTCTTGGCTCGGACGACGCCTGCCGCGCCGTCCGTGTAGCGGCTGGTCAGGGTGCCGGTGAAGCCGGCGACCGGGAGGCCGGTGAGGGTGGGGCGGAGTTCGGGGTGGGCGGGGTCGGCGGCCTTGGCGAGGAGGGCGGTGAGGAGGTCGGCCGTCAGTCTGTCGGCGCGGTCGAGGCCGCTGCCGTCCTTGAAGGCGGAGCCGGACACCGGCAGGCCGAGCCTCTTCAGCTGGGCCCGGATCGCGGCGTCGGCGCCGTCGAAGTCGGCGCGTCGGCCGCCGGCCACGGCGGTGTGGCGGGCCAGGGCCTCGGCGATGTCGTTGTCGCTGTTGGTGAGCATGCGCTCGACCAGGGCGGACAGCGGGGGCGAGGCGACCTCGGCGAGTGAACCGGCCCGGTTGGTGGCCTTGGAGGGGCCGGGGGACGTGGTCCTGATGCCGTGGTCGGCGAGGAAGGACGCGAACTTGGTCGCCGCGTCCTTCGCCGGGTCCGCCACCCGGGGTACCGGGCCTCTGGTGGAGTCGTCGGTGCGGGCCTCGTCGGCCATCAGGGCGGTGACCCGGGCGAGGTTGTCGTTGACCCCGATGCGGTGCAGTTCGGGCCCGGCGTAGAGGGTCGTGTCGTAGGAGAGGGTGACCTCGCGCAGGTTCTGCTTCTTCAGCTTCTTCGCGGTGGCGGCGGCGAGGTCGCGCAGGCTCGCCCAGCCGCCCGAGTCCTCGCGGGCCGTCAGCGTGGGGTCGCCGCCGCCGACCAGGACGAGTTCCCTGGTGTCGGGTTCCAGGGCGGTGCGGGTGGTGAGGCGGTGGTCGGGGCCGAGGGCGGCGAGGGCGGCCGCGGCGGTGGCGATCTTCGTCGTGGAGGCCGGGGTGAGGGCCTTGGCGGCTCCGTCGCCGTAGAGGCGCTTGCCGCTCGCGACGTCCACGACGGCTGCCGTACGCCTGCCGAGTTCGGGTGCGTCCAGCAGCGGTCCCAGGACGCCGCTCAGGGCCTTTGCGTTCGGGGCCGACTTCACGGTGTTGGTGCCGCCGCCGAGGCCGGTGAGGACGGAGCCCGCGCTGGGGGCGGGAAGGGGGGCCGCCGTGGCCGTGTCGGACGTATCGGTATTACGGCCGTGATCTGCGCCACCTGCACGCTCCTGGGCGACCGCCCGGTCCCGCTCGGCCGTACGCTGACCGGTGGAGTCCCAGGGACCGGCGGTGGTCACCACTCCGGCGGCCAGTGCCAGTCCGGCGGTGGCGGCGCCCGCGGTGTACTGCCAGGTCTTCGGCTTGCGTGTCCGCGCGGCCTGCGGGGAGACGGCTCGTGCGAGCCGTGCCACCCGTGGTTTCGCGGCCGTCGCGGCGCGTGCGAGACGAGGGCGTGCGGCCTCCGCGGCCCGTGCCAGACGCGGTCGTACGGCGTCCGCGATCCGCGCCGCATGCGGTCTCGCGGCTCGCCACGGCCTCAGATCTGGCACGACCACCAGCCCCTTTCGCGATCACACACCTGCGTGAGGGACACTTAACCACCAGAACTATGTGCTGATCATGGAGGAGCCACCGGTGGAGTTCGACGTCACGATCGAGATTCCGAAGGGTTCGCGGAACAAGTACGAGGTGGACCACGAGACCGGTCGGATCCGCCTGGACCGTCGACTCTTCACCTCGACCGCCTACCCGACCGACTACGGCTTCGTCGAGAACACCCTCGGCGAGGACGGCGACCCGCTGGACGCGCTGGTCATCCTGGACGAGCCGACGTTCCCGGGCTGCCTGATCAAGTGCCGCGCGATCGGCATGTTCCGGATGACGGACGAGGCCGGCGGCGACGACAAGCTGCTGTGCGTCCCGGCGACGGACCCGCGTCAGGAGCACCTGCGCGACATCCACCACGTGTCGGAGTTCGACCGCCTGGAGATCCAGCACTTCTTCGAGGTCTACAAGGACCTGGAGCCCGGCAAGTCCGTCGAGGGCGCCGACTGGGTGGGCCGCACCGAGGCCGAGGCCGAGATCGAGCGGTCCTACAAGCGCTTCAAGGACCAGGGCGGCCACTGAGACACCCCCTGGCTTCTGGCCGTCCGAACGGGCTGTACGCATGCGCGTGCAGCCCGTTCGTGTGTCTGTGCGCATACTGAGTGACGGCAGGAGGTGTCGTACAGGGAGTGCAACGCACGTGACGGACGCGGAAGACCGCAAGCCGCAGTCGGACGAGGCGAGGATGGCCTTCGCGCCGCCCGCCGGCGTCGAGGTGGCAGACAGCGAATCGGAGACCACGTCCGAGTTCGCGCTGCCCAAGGGGCTGGGCGTGCCACAGGCACCGTCCCACGAACCGGAGGGTTCGGCGTTCAGTACGCCTGCCCTCTACAGCCCCGAGGACGCGCCGGCGTTCACGCCGGCCAATGGCGTCCCGGTGGTGCGGCTGACCAAGGACCTGCCCTGGCAGGACCGGATGCGGACGATGCTGCGCATGCCGGTGGCCGAGCGGCCCGCGCCGGAGCGGATGCCGAAGGCGGAGGACGAGGGGCCGGCCGTCCCGCGTGTACTCGACCTGACCCTGCGTATCGGCGAGCTGCTGCTGGCGGGCGGTGAGGGCGCGGAGGACGTGGAGGCCGCGATGTTCGCGGTCTGCCGCTCCTACGGCCTGGACCGGTGCGAGCCGAACGTCACCTTCACCCTGCTGTCGGTCTCGTACCAGCCGTCGCTGGTGGACGACCCGGTGTCGGCGTCGCGTACGGTGCGGCGGCGCGGCACCGACTACACGCGTCTGGCGGCCGTGTTCCGGCTCGTGGACGACCTCAGCGACCCGGAGACCCACATCTCCCTTGAGGAGGCCTACGGGCGGCTCGCGGAGATCCGCCGCAACCGGCACCCGTATCCGACCTGGGTGCTGACCGCGGCGAGCGGACTGCTCGCGGGCGCGGCCTCCGTGCTGGTCGGCGGTGATCTGATCGTGTTCATCGCGGCCATGCTGGGCGCGATGCTCGGCGACCGGCTGGCGTGGCTGTGCGCGGGGCGCGGGCTGCCGGAGTTCTACCAGTTCACGGTGGCCGCGATGCCGCCGGCCGCGATGGGGGTCGCCCTGACGCTGGCGCATGTCGACGTGAAGGCGTCCGCGGTGATCACCGGTGGGCTGTTCGCACTGCTGCCCGGGCGGGCGCTGGTGGCGGGCGTGCAGGACGGGCTGACCGGCTTCTACATCACCGCGTCGGCGCGACTGCTTGAGGTCATGTACTTCTTCGTCGGCATCGTCGTCGGGGTGCTGGTGATCCTGTACTTCGGCGTGAACCTGGGCGCCAAGCTGACCCCGGACGAGGCACTGCACGCCTCCCAGAGGCCGTACTGGCAGATCGCCGCGTCGATGCTGCTGTCACTGACCTTCGCGGTGCTGCTCCAGCAGGAACGGTCCACCGTGCTCGCGGTGACCCTCAACGGGGGCGTCGCGTGGGTGGTGTACGGCGCGATGTTCTATGTCGGGGAGTTCTCCGCGGTTGCTTCCACGGCTGCTGCCGCGGGGCTGGTGGGCTTGTTCGGGCAATTGCTGTCGCGATACCGATTCGCTTCCGCGCTGCCCTATACGACCGCTGCGATCGGGCCCCTGCTGCCAGGGTCCGCCACCTATTTCGGGCTGCTGTCGATCGCACAGAACGAACCCAACCAGGGCCTCGTTTCGCTGGCCACGGCCGCCTCTTTGGCCATGGCCATCGCGATCGGAGTGAACCTGGGCTCGGAGATCTCCCGGCTCTTCCTGCGGCTTCCGGGCGGGGCCACGGCCGCCAGCCGTCGTGCGGCCAAGCGGACACGAGGCTTCTGAGTGGCGGATCTCACATACAACGGAACCGTGGACGGCCGGTAGTCGCGGCGCTCCCGGCGCGTGGATTCCAGTGGATTCCATACGCAGACATGTCGCTTTTACCTGATGTGGAAAACCGCCCTCCGTTTACCCTCCGTCACTCCGCTCGATATCCGTCCCGGGTATACGCCTTACCTCGCCGTCAAGCCGTCCCCTAGCCTCCGTAAGGACCACGCAAGACCGTTTTTGAATTCGGGGATGAAACTTGAAAACTGCCATGCCACGAGTCACCAGGAAGGCGTTCGCCACGGTCGCGGCGCTGGCCGGCGCCCTCGCGCTGTTCGGGCCCGCCGCATCCGCCGACGCGGCTTCCCTGAAGGCCGACCGGGCGTCCAAGTGCGGCTCGCTCGACAACGGCGAGCTGTGCCTCTACGGCCCGGAGTCGGTCTCCGGTGACTACACCACCGAGTACTGCAGGACCGGCGGCTCGGGGACGATCAACGTACGGTTCGGCTACCAGATCGACGGCGGAAGCCGGGTCTGGGACGGCTGGGACAACCAGTTCATCGCGGCCGGGAAATGCGGTTCCTTCAAGAGGTACCTCAGCAACCTGGGTTCCGACGACGCCATCCGCGGCATCATGATGACCGACGGAAAGGTCTATGTGACCAGGTGGATGTACGTCGGCTGAGCCGATGTCAGCGGGACCGGCCTTGTCCTGCCGGTCCCGCGGCCGCCCTCGTCAGTAGCCCTGGTTCGGCGGGTACTGCTGGTTCTGCTGGTTGCCGTAGGGCTGCTGCTCGCCGTACCCCTGCGGGTACTGCTGGGCGTACGGCTGCTGCGGGGGCTGGGGGTCGTAGTACTGCTGGTCGTAGCCGTACTGCTGCCCGCCCTGGTCGCCGTACTGCTGGTGGCCCGAATTCCCGTACGGCTGCTGGGGCTGGTCGTGGGACGGGATGCGGCGCAGCTGGGTGGTCGCGTCGTCCATCTGCTGGGGCCGGGTCTGGGCGGGTGCCGGGGTTTCGGCCGCCGCGCGCTTGTTCTTGGCGCGCTCGCGCAGGAACTCGATGAGGATCGGGACCACGGAGACGAGGACGATCAGGACGAGGATCGCCTCGACGTTGGTCTTGATGAAGTCGATCTGGCCGAGCCAGTAGCCGGCGAGGGTGACGCCGGTGCCCCAGGCGACACCGCCGATGACGTTGTACGTGAGGAACGTGCGGTACTGCATGCGGCCGGCGCCCGCCACGATGGGCGCGAACGTGCGCACGATCGGCACGAAGCGGGCGAGGACGATCGCCTTGGGGCCGTACCTCTCCATGAACTCGTGCGCCTTGTCCAGGTTCTCCTGCTTGAAGAGCTTGGAGTTCGGGCGGTTGAAGAGCTTCGGGCCGAGGAACTTGCCGATCATGTAGCCGACCTGGTCGCCGATGACGGCGGCCAGGACGATGAGCGTGCAGACCAGCCACAGGGGCTGGCTGATGTACTGGCCCTGGGCCACGAAGAGGCCCGCCGTGAACAGCAGGGAGTCACCGGGCAGGAACGCGAAGAGGCCGGACTCCGCGAAGACGATCAGCAGGATGCCGGGCAGGCTGAAGGTCTCGATCAGATAATTCGGATCGAGCCACTCGGGGCCGAGCGCAAGCGTGGTCACGGGAATGTGGCTCCTGCTGGGTGGGGACGGGCGGGCTGCGGCTGACAGCTCAACGTACCAACGTGGCACTCGCCGCCCAGGTTCCATGGACCCCCTCAGGATGCACTGTGGCCCTGCTGGGACAAAGCTGTGAGCCATGGGCATCGACGAATACGGCGGCGGCCAGGGGCCCCAGCCAGACGTTCTGGTAGTGACCACGAACGACGTTCCCGGATACCGGGTCACCGAGGTGATCGGCGAGGTCTTCGGGCTGACGGTGCGCTCGCGGCACCTCGGCTCCCAGATCGGCGCCGGACTGAAGTCACTGGTCGGCGGTGAGCTCAGGGGGCTCACCAAGACGCTCGTGGAGACCCGCAACCAGGCCATGGAGCGACTCGTCGAACAGGCACGCGCGCGTGGCGCCAACGGCGTGCTGGCGTTCCGGTTCGACGTGACCGAGGCGGCCGACGTGGGCACCGAGGTGTGCGCCTACGGAACGGCGGTGGTCCTGGCCCGGGAGTGACCCGTACGGGGTCCCGGGCCAGGGGTCACGAGGTGTGCCGGGCGGCGTTCGCCAGGATCGCGTCGTGCAGGTACGCCGCCAGGCCGGTGCGGATGTTGTCGTACATCGCGGTGAACCGCGGATCGGCGACGTATATCTCGCCCAGGCAGGTGTGCATCTCGTGCGAGCAGTCGTAGTACGCGCCGGCGATGAAGCGGCGGTGTTCCTCCGCCGTGTCCATCGCCGCCGGGGAGTCGGCCGGTGTGCCGTCGGTCATCAGGTCGGCCATGCGGCCGTGAATCGCGTTCATCTCCTCGGTGATGCGCTTCCAGTCCTCCTTGGTGTAGGAGGCCGTGCGCTGCTGTGACTGCCGATAGGCGTCGGTCTGCCCCCAGCGCTCGCGCACCTCGTCCTCGTACTGGTCGGGGTCGTAGTCCCCGAACACCTCGAACTTCTCCTCAGGCGTGAGGTTGAGTCCCATCCTGCGTGCCTCCATGGCGTGTTCCACGGCCACCGCCATCTTCTGCAGCTTCTCGATCCGGGCGGTCAGCAGCTCGTGCTGGCGGCGCAGGTGTGCGCGCGGGTCCGCGTCCGGGTCGTCGAGCAGGGCGGCGACCTCTTCGAGCGGGAAGCCGAGCTCGCGGTAGAACAGGATCTGCTGCAGCCGGTCGAGGTCGACGTCGCTGTAGCGCCGGTGGCCCGCGTGGCTGCGCTCGCTGGGCACGAGCAGGCCGATGTCGTCGTAGTGGTGCAGGGTGCGCACCGTCACTCCGGCGAATCCGGCGACCTGTCCCACGGAGTAGCTCACTTCCGCTCCCTTCTCGGTACGCGCTCCACGGTGCGGCCTCACGCGGCGTGAGGTGCAAGTCCGGCGGCACGGTTCTACCGTCGATTACATGCCACTGCATCGAGGGGACAGCGAAGCACCCGACGACAAGGGCGACGGGCGCAGGCTCGCCGTCAACCCGTTCTACGGCGAGGCGAACCCGGCCGGCGGCATGACCCAGGCGCCGCCCAGGCACCGCCTGCCCGACACTCCCCTGCCGCCGTCGACGGCGTATCAGCTGGTCCATGACGAGCTGATGCTGGACGGCAATTCCCGGCTCAACCTGGCCACCTTCGTGACCACCTGGATGGAGCCGCAGGCCGGGATCCTGATGGGCGAGTGCCGCGACAAGAACATGATCGACAAGGACGAGTACCCGCGCACCGCAGAGCTGGAGCGGCGCTGTGTGGCGATGCTCGCGGACCTGTGGCACGCGCCCGACCCGGCGGCCGCCGTGGGCTGTTCGACGACCGGGTCGAGCGAGGCGTGCATGCTCGCCGGGATGGCGCTGAAGCGGCGCTGGGCGCAGCGCAACGCCGACCGGTACCCCGGCGCGCGCCCCAACCTGGTGATGGGCGTCAACGTCCAGGTCTGCTGGGACAAGTTCTGCAACTTCTGGGAGGTGGAGCCACGGCTGGTCCCGATGGAGGGCGAGCGGTTCCATCTGGATCCGCAGGCGGCGGCCGAGCTGTGCGACGAGAACACCATCGGGGTCGTCGGCATCCTGGGCTCGACCTTCGACGGGTCGTACGAGCCGATCTCGGAGCTGTGCGCGGCCCTGGACGCCCTCCAGGAGCGGACCGGGACCGATGTGCCGGTGCATGTCGACGGCGCGTCCGGCGCCATGGTCGCGCCGTTCCTGGACGAGGACCTGATCTGGGACTTCCGGCTGCCGAGGGTCGCCTCGATCAACACCTCGGGGCACAAGTACGGACTCGTGTACCCGGGTGTCGGCTGGGCGCTGTGGCGGGACCGGGAGTCGCTGCCCGAGGAACTCGTCTTCCGCGTGAACTACCTGGGCGGCGACATGCCGACCTTCGCGCTCAACTTCTCCCGGCCGGGCGCCCAGGTCGTCGCGCAGTACTACTCGTTCCTGCGGCTGGGCCGCGACGGGTACCGGGCGGTGCAGCAGGCCTCGCGGGACGTGGCCGCGAAGGTCGCCGACGCGGTGGAGCAGCTGGGCGACTTCCGGCTGCTGACCAGGGGCGACGAGCTGCCGGTGTTCGCCTTCACGACGGCCCCGGAGGTGACGGCGTATGACGTCTTCGACGTCTCCCGGCGGCTGCGCGAGAGGGGCTGGCTGGTCCCGGCGTACACCTTCCCGCCGAACCGCGAGGACCTGTCCGTCCTGCGGGTCGTCTGCCGCAACGGCTTCTCCGAGGACCTCGCCGAGCTGTTCGTGGAGGACCTGACCCAGCTGCTGCCGGAGCTGCGCCGGCAGCCGCACCCCGGGACCCGGGACAAGGGGGCGGCCACCGGCTTCCATCACTGAGGCGGGTCCGGCGGGCTAACGGCTCTGGCGTGCGAACCGGCGTACGGCGAGCGGGAAGAACACGGCCAGGAGCAGCAGCGGCCATACGATCGCCGCCCCGAGGTGCTCCGTGCCCGTGCCGCGGAACAGGTCCCGTACGGCCGTGGCCGTGTGGGACATCGGGTTCCACTCGACGACCGTGCCCAGCCAGCCCGGCATGGCCCCGGGCAGGGCGAGGGCGTTGGACAGGAAGCCGATCGGCCAGACCAGGATCTGCACCGCCTGCACCAGCTCCGGCTTCCCGGCCAGCAGCGCCAGATGGATGCCGATCCACAGCATGGCGAACCGGAACAGCAGGAGCAGTCCCAGGGCGCCCAGGAAGCCCCCGGGGCCGCCGTCGACGCGCCAGCCGAGCGCGAAGCCGACACCCATGAGGACGAGCACGGCCAGCGTCGACTGGAGCATGTCGGCCGCCGAACGGCCCACCAGGACCGCCCCGTTGGCCATCGGCATGGACCGGAAGCGGTCGATCACGCCCTTGTTGAGGTCCTGGGTGACCGCGATCATCGTGCCCTCAAGCCCGAAGGCCATGGTGAGCGCGAGCATGCCGGGCAGCAGATAGTCGAGGTAGTCGCCCTTGACGCCCCGGCCGCCGCCGATGAGGTAGCCGAACATCAGCAGCAGCATCACGGGGAAGACCAGGTTGACCACGACCTGCACGGGCTGCCGCGCCCAGTGGGCGAGTTCGCGGCGGGTCATGGTCCAGGAGTCGGTCAGTGCGTAGGTGTGGGTGCTCACGCGGCCTCCTTGACGCGGTGGTCGTCCCCGGTGAGGTGCAGGAACACCTCGTCCAGCGTGGGCCGGCGCAGCGCGACGTCCTCCGCCTCGATTCCGGCCTCCTGAAGGGCGTGTACGACGCCGGAGAGCGCCGACATCCGGTCGGTGACCGGGGCGCTGAGCAGACGGCGGTCGGGGTCGACGCGCACGTCGTCCTTCGGTACGGGCAGCAGGGCCACGGCGGCGCCCAGTTGACCGGCGTCGCGCAGGACGACGTCGATGCGGTCGCCGCCGGTCAGCGCCTTCAGCTCGTCCGCGGTGCCGTCGGCGATGACCCGGCCGGCGTCGACGACCGAGATGCGGTGGGAGAGTTGGTCGGCCTCCTCCAGGTACTGCGTGGTCAGCAGGACGGTCGTGCCGCCGCCGACCAGGGAGCGGACCGCGGACCAGACCTCGGCGCGGCCGCGCGGGTCGAGTCCGGTGGTGGGTTCGTCCAGGAAGAGCACCTCCGGGTCGGTGATGAGTGAGGCCGCCAGGTCCAGTCGACGTCGCATGCCGCCGCTGTACTGCTTGACCGGCTTGCGGCCGGTGTCCGCGAGGCCGAAGCGCTCCAGCAGCTCGTCGGCCCGCACGCGCGCGTGGCGGGTGCCCAGGTGATAGAGGCGGCCGAACATCTCCAGGTTCTGGTGGCCGCCCAACTCCTCGTCCAGGGCCGCGTGCTGGCCGAGCAGGCCGATGCGCAGACGTACCTCGTACGCCTGGCGCAGCACGTCGTGCCCGGCCACCTCGACGTGTCCGGCGTCCGGCCGCAGCAGGGTGGACAGGATCCGGACCAGTGTTGTCTTGCCCGCGCCGTTCGGCCCGAGCACTCCGTGCACCGTGCCGCGCGCGACCGTGAGGTCGAGCCCGTCCAGTGCGTTCTTGCCGGCTTTGCCGCCGTACTTCTTGCGTGCCCCTTCGACGGTGATCGCCGCGTCGGCCACTGAGAGACTCCCTCGCTAGTCAAACTTGACTACCAGATCGAAGGTAGACCCGATTCGCAGGGTTAGTCAAACTTGATTAGAGGGCGTCCCCGGGGTGGGACTCCCCCGTCGCGTACGGGTTCTCCTCGCCCTCGGCCAGCACGCCGACGAACGGGTCGCCCTCGTCGACGAAGGTGTAGGCGCCCCTTTCGAGCCGCTCGATCAGCCCGACGGTCCACTCCCGCTCGGAGTCCGCCGTGTGGACCCACATGTTCATGATCTCGCCGATGTGACCGAGCTGCTCCGGCCCGTCCTCGGGCACGTAGTGGGCCACGACGGAGGCCCGCCACTCCTCGATCCGCCGGGTCCGCTCCTTCAGCAGCGTCACGGTCTCGGCCCTCGGCAGGTCGACCATGAAGCCGAGGGCGGCCGTCTTCACGTCGCCCCGCTGGTCGTACGTGACCAGCGCGTCGCGCAGCAGCGTGAGGTACTCCTCGGTGCCCTTGTCAGTGAGTTCGTACTCCGTGCGCGGCGGCCCTCCGGCCGTGGACGGGGCGATCTCGTGCGCGTGCAGCAGCCCTTGCTTGGCCATCTGTTTCAGGGCGTGGTAGATCGAGCCGGGCTTGGCATGGGACCACTCGTGCGCGCCCCAGTACTCCAGGTCGTTGCGCACCTGATAGCCGTGGGCACGGCCGTGCATCCGGACCGCGCCGAGCACTAGGAGACGGATTGCTGACATACGGTCCAGATTAGGGCCGCGCCGGACCGGGACCGAGGTCAGCCCCGGTGGAACGCGGCCCCGGGCCGCTCAGAACGGGAAGCCGCTCCGGCCGTGCTGGACCGAGATCCACTTGATCGTGGTGAACGCGTCCAGCATCGTCTCGCCGTTCAGCCGGCCGAGGCCGGAGTGCTTCTCGCCGCCGAAGGGCACGATCGGCTCGTCGTGGACGGTGCCGTCGTTGACGTGGAACATGCCGGTGTCGATCTGCTTGGCGAAGGAGACGCCGCGCTCGATGTCACCGGTGTGGACGGCTCCGCTCAGGCCGTACGGAGTGTCGTTGACGAGACGTACGGCCTCCTCCTCGCCGTCGAAGGTGGCGAGGAAGGCCACGGGGCCGAAGACCTCCTGCCGGAGGAGCGGCGAGTCGGCGGGGAGGCCGGTCAGGACCGACGGCTCGACCAGGTTGTCCGTCGTCGTGCCGTGCACCAGGGCCGTCGCGCCCTCGGCGATGGCCTGCTCGACGGCGGCCGAAATGGAGTCCGCCTGGGAGGAGTTGATGACCGGGCCGATCACCGTCTCGGGGTCGCGCGGGTCGCCGGCCTTGAGCGACTTCACCTTGGCGACGAACTTCTCGGTGAACTCGTCGGCGACCGAACGGTCGACCAGGACACGGTTCGCGGCCATGCAGACCTGGCCCTGGTGGACGTACCGGCTGAAGACCGCCGCGTCGACCGCGTAGTCGATGTCGGCGTCGTCCAGGACCACCAGCGCGCTGTTGCCGCCGAGTTCGAGGACGGAGCGCTTGAAGTGCGAGGCGCAGACGGTGGCGACGTGGCGGCCGACCTTGTCGGAGCCGGTGAAGGAGATGACCTTCGGGACCGGGTGCTCGATGAAGGTGTCGCCTATCTCGGCGATGTCCGTGATGACGACGTTGAGCAGACCGGCGGGCAGACCCGCGTCCTCGAAGATCTTCGCGACCAGGGAGCCGCCGCAGATCGGCGTGTTCTGGTGCGGCTTCAGCACCACGGCGTTGCCGAGCGCGAGCGCCGGGGCGACCGACTTGAGGGAGAGCAGGAAGGGGAAGTTGAAGGGGCTGATGACGCCCACGACGCCGACCGGGACACGGTAGACGCGGTTCTCCTTGCCGTCCGTCGGGGACGGGATGATCTTGCCCTCGGGGCGCAGCGCCAGATGGACCGCCTCGCGCAGGAACTCCTTGGCGAGGTGGAGTTCGAAGCCCGCCTTCAGCCGGGTGCCGCCGAGCTCGGCGATGATCGCCTCGGCGATCTCCTGCTCGCGGTCCTCGATCAGCCGCAGCGCCTTCTCGAAGACGGCACGGCGGGCGTACGGATTGGTGGCGGCCCACTTCTTCTGGGCGCGGGCGGCGGCCTGGTAGGCGTCGTCGACCTCGTCGACCGTGGCTATGGTGATCGACGCGAGCTTCTCGCCGTCGTACGGATTGAAGTCGATGATGTCCCAGGAACCGGTGCCCGGGCGCCACTCACCGTCGATGTACTGCTGGGCCAGTTCGGTGAAGTAGGACGACATGTGATCCCTCAATCCCTCACGGTCTGATCACACGTCATCGTACTTGTGTTTCAAGAGAGTTGAAGGAGTCCCCGGAGAAGATCCCGGCTCTCGTCCGGACCCGGACTGTCCTGCTGGAGCTCCTTGAGCGCCTTCTCGTACTGGGCGACGTCCTCGTGCTTGTCGAGGTAGAGCGCGCTGGTGAGCTGTTCCAGATAGACGACGTCGGAGAGGTCCGACTCCGGGAAGCTGAGGATGGTGAAGGCGCCGGACTCACCGGAGTGTCCGCCGAAGCTGAACGGCATGACCTGCAGCCGTACGTTCGGCTGCTCGGAGATCTCGATCAGATGCTGGAGCTGACCGCGCATCACCTCGCGGTCGCCGTAGGGGCGGCGCAGGGCGGCCTCGTCCAGGACGATGTGGAACTCGGGGGCGTTCTCCGAGACGAGGTACTTCTGCCGCTCCAGGCGCAGCGCCACCCGCTTCTCGATGTCGGACCTGCTCGCGCCCTTCATGCCGCGCTCGACGACCGCGCGCGCGTACGCCTCGGTCTGCAGCAGGCCGTGCACGAACTGCACCTCGTACGCGCGGATGAGGCTGGCCGCGCCCTCCAGACCGACGTAGGTGGGGAACCAGCTGGGCAGGACGTCCGAGTAACTGTGCCACCAGCCGGCGACATTGGCCTCGCGGGCGAGGGAGAGGAGCGAGTTGCGCTCCGCTTCGTCCGTGATGCCGTACAGGGTCAGCAGATCCTCGACGTCACGCGTCTTGAAGCTCACCCGGCCCAGCTCCATCCGGCTGATCTTCGACTCGGAGGCACGGATCGAGTAACCCGCAGCCTCGCGCGTGATCCCGCGCGCTTCCCGCAGTCGCCTCAGTTGCGAGCCGAGCAGCATGCGCCGCACCACCGATCCGGGCTCTCCCGCGCTCACGTTCGCCAGCCTCCCCAACCGTCTTCAGGGCCCGCAGTCTGCCACTAAATCACTTCGAGCAGTACTCGTCCGATTACAGAGATGGAAAGAAGACAAAGATTCCTCTCAGGAGAGGGTGACGGACGGGCAAGGAGAGGGCGAGAAGTTGGCGGAAAAAATGGCCAACAAGCGGTACGGGAACGTCCAATTCGGTCAGGTGCACGTGCATCTGCCCTTGCATCTGCTCTGCGCATCAGAAACCATGGTCCCGCGCAACCGCTGCATCGCAACGACCGCGAATTCCCGGGAGTGCCTCGCATGGGGACGAATGGATCGACCATGCTCAAGCCGTTACGGCAGGGCCTTCCACCGCTGGATCCCGCAGCCGTGTCCAACGCCGCCTCCTGCGCTCTGCCCGCCCGCTACGAAGCGGTGCGTGAGGCGCGGAAGTTCACCCGGCGCACCCTTGACCAGTGGGAACTGGGATACCGCTTCGACGATGTCTGCCTCGTGGTCTCGGAGCTCGTGACCAACGCGCTGCGCCACGCGCTGCCGGCGAACGCGCCGCGCCTGGCCGACCAGCCACCGCCGGTACGGCTGCATCTGATGCGGTGGACGGAGCGGCTGGTGTGCGCGGTGCGCGATCCCAGCCATGACAGCCCGGTCGCACGCGACTCCGACGACTTCTCCGCGGAGTCGGGGCGAGGACTGTTCCTCGTCGACTCCTTCAGCGACAGCTGGGGGTGGCATCCGATGGCGGGGACGCTGAGCGGGAAGGTGGTCTGGGCGCTGTTCCGGCTCCAGGGCCCGTCGGCGACCGCCTCGGCCTCGACCCCCACGGAATGACGAACCCCGGCGCTTGTCCACGCCGAAGTTCTACGCGCGTTACGGTGGGCGATGAGGGCGTTACGGTGCGGAAGGCGCCGTTTGCCCGGGCCGCTGACCCGGCCTTTCAGCCTGCGACCAGGTGGTCGAACTCGCCGTCCTTGATGCCCAGGAGCATGGCCTCGATCTCGGCCCGGGTGTAGACGAGGGCCGGGCCGTCCGGGAAGCGCGAGTTGCGCACGGCCACCTCACCCCCGGGGAGCCGGGCGAACTCCACGCAGGAGCCCTGGGAGTTGCTGTGCCGGCTCTTCTGCCAGGCGACCCCGGTCAGAGCCGTGGCTGCCATGCCGTTGTACACGTCGTGGTCCACAGGTCGCTCCCCGGTGGTGCGGTGGCTTCGAGGCCATTGATGCGAGAGGTGATGCAGTGGTCGTGCAGAGGTCAACTGCTCCCGGATCATAGCTCTGTTTCACGTGCACCTACATGAGCAGATGCACGTGCACGCGGGGTGTTCCTGCGGTTACTCCTGTGACGTACGCGGCCCTACATGCGTTCCAGCGCATGCCCCAGAGATCGCATCACATGCGTGCGCCCGTCGCGCGTGGATGGATTCCCTCGTGCACTAGGAAGAGACGCGTTCCGCGCCTTTGTTGTTCCAAACTCCAAGTGCCGTTCCGATTGGCGGAGTTGGTCAATGCAGCGCAGGGCATGCGCAAGGGTCAGCGGCTCGCGTACGGCAGCAGGGCCATTTCGCGGGCGTTCTTGATCGCCTTTGCCAGTTGGCGTTGCTGCTGAGCCGTCACCCGGGTGACCCGGCGACTGCGGATCTTGCCGCGGTCGGAGAGGAAGCGGCGCAGCAGGTCGGTGTCCTTGTAATCGATGTAGGTGATGCCGGACTGGTCCAGGGGGTTGGGGCGGGGCTTGATCGGCTTGCGGGCGGGGGTGCGGGGCACTGTCAGACCTCCAGGAGGGTGTCGAAGGCGGGCGGGAGTCGTTTCCAGGCGGCTCGGCCCGCGGCGTACTCGGCGTCGGTGAGGAGGCAGGACTCCAGCAGGTGGCACAGGCCGTCCCGGTCGAGGCCGGGGGACGTGAAGACCAGGTGCTGGCAGCAGTCGCCGTGCTCGGGGTGCCAGTCCAGCGCGGCGGCGGCCCGGCGGACCGGCGGGACCATGTCCCAGGCCGCGTCGGGGAGCGAGGCGAGCCAGGGGCCCGCGCTCTCCACGCAGAGGGCGCCGCCCGCCGCGTCCCAGTGGAGCAGGACGTCGGGCTTGTCGGCGAGCCAGAAGCGGCCCCGGCTGCGGGCCGCCGCGCAGGTGATGTCCTCCAGGGCGTCGTACAGCCGCTCGGGGTGGAAGGGCCGGTCACGGTGCCAGACCAGGGTGGACACACCGTGCGCGTCCGCCTCGGCGGGGAGCAGGGCGCACGCCGGGTGCTGGGCCGCGGCGGCCGATTCGACGTCGAAGCCGGCGAGAGCGGCCTGGGCGAGCGGGGAGAGGGGGAGACGGCGCGGGGCGGGCACCGTCAGGTCGTCGGCAGGTGCGGTCGTGGGGGTGGTGTGAGTGGTGTGGGGGGTGTGGGTGATCGGGATCTGGCGGGCCGTGGGGTGGAGCTGGGCCAGCAGTTCGCGGTCCTCGTCGTCGGCCTCCGGGGAGTCGGCGACGGCGAGGACGGGGGCGTATTCGAGCTGGCGGGCGAAGGTGTCGGCGACCGTGCGCTGGTCCGTCGCCGCGGCGGCCAGGCCCCGTTCGGCCAGGTCGTCGCCGTTGCCCAGATAGGGAAGGACCAGCGCCGGGTCCACCGCGGTGATCACGCCGGTGAGCGTGAGGCCGCCCGCCGTGACCACCTCGGCCATCGCCTTCGGCTCCACCGATTCCCACAGCTCGACGATCGCCATACGGGTGGCGCCCGCGTCCCGGATGCTGCGCAGTTCCGGCACCAGATCCTCGCGCAGGGCGCAGCAGGCGCAGTCGTTGACCAGGGGTGTCTCGCCCGCGCTGATGATGCCGGCGGCGTCCCGGATGGTCCGTACGACCGTGCCGGCCGCCGCCGTCCCCAGGTCGTGGTGGAGTACGACACTGTCGGGGACGTCGGCGAGCAGCCGGGCCACGGCCGCCTTGCGGGCGTCGGCGTGCAGTCCGCCGACGATCACGACGGAGAGCTCGGGCACGTCGTCAGCCCTGCTTTCCGTAGCGGCGCTCGAAGCGCTCGACGCGGCCGGCGGTGTCCAGGACGCGGGCCGTGCCGGTGTAGAAGGGGTGGCTGACGTTCGAGATCTCGACGTCGACGACCGGGTAGGTGTTGCCGTCCTCCCACTCGATCGTCTTCCCGGCCGGTGCGCCGGCCAGCGTCGAGCGGGTCAGGAAGGCGTGGTTCGCGGCGCGGTCGCGGAAGACGACGGGGCCGTAGGCGGGGTGGATTCCCTTGCGCATGGCGGGGCTCAGCGCTCCTCTCGGAAGTCGACGTGGCGGCCGGCGACCGGGTCGTACTTGCGCAGGGTCATACGGTCCGGGTCGTTGCGGCGGTTCTTGCGGGTCACGTAGGTGTAGCCGGTGCCGGCGGTGGACCGGAGCTTGATGACCGGGCGGAGTTCGTTGCGTGCCATGCTGCTATCTTACTGAAAATGAATTCCATTAACAGAAGCCAGCGAGGAGAGGTTCGTCACCTGTGTCCGCCCACTGCATGCTGACCGGCGCCCGGCCCGGGTTCGGCAAGTCCATTTCCCACTCGCACCGGCGGACCTCCCGCCGCTTCGACCCCAACATCCAGAGCAAGCGCTACTGGCTGCCCGGCGAGGGCCGGTATGTGCGGCTGCGGCTGAGCGCCAAGGGGATCAAGACCGTGGACGCGATCGGCGTCGAGGCCGCCGTCGCCCGTATCCGCGCCCGGGGAGTGAAGGTCTGATGGCCAAGAAGAGCAAGATCGCGAAGAACCAGCGGCGGCAGGAGGTCGTCGCCCGGTACGCCGCGCGGCGCGCCGAGCTGAAGGAGATCATCCGCAGGCCGTCCTCCAGCGACGCCGAACGGCTCGCCGCCCAGCGCGAGTTGCGCAACCAGCCGAGGGACGCGAGCGCCACGCGCGTACGCAACCGGGACCAGGTGGACGGGCGGCCCCGCGGGTACTTCCGCGCCTTCGGGCTGTCCCGGGTGTCGCTGCGGGGGCAGGCGCACGCCGGGTATCTGCCGGGGGTGCGCAAGGCGTCCTGGTAGAGCGGCCCGTAGGCCCTGGGGCCCGGACAGGACTCCCTGGTAACTTGCTGCGGTCGTTTCGGTCCGGGTGGCCGGATCGGCCCGTATGCCGACCGCTACAGCTTGGGAGCTTCCAGTGACCTCGGCGACTTTCTCGCGCACGCGCACGATGTCGGGCCGGCGGATGCGGGGTGCGGCCGCGGCCGTGTCCCTGGCGGGCGCGCTCGTCCTCACCGCGTGCAGCGGTGACGGCGGCTCCGACTCGGACTCCGGCTCCAAGGACGGCTCGACCGGTGCCAGTGCCTCCGCCGGCGCCGACACGGGCGGAGGCACTGGCGGAGGGTCCGGCTCCACCGCCGCCGGCCTGGAGGGCAGCTGGCTCGCCACGGCCGAAGGCAAGGCCGTCGTGCTCATGATCCACGGCAAGGAGGCCGCGCTCTTCGCGACCGGCGGGACCGTGTGCAACGGGACCGCCGCCGAGGAGAGCGGGATGCGGATGATCCGCCTCAAGTGCCCCACCGGCAGCAAGGACCGCACGTCCGGGATGGTCGACTCCGTCGGCAAGACGTCACTGAAGGTGACCTGGGAGGGCGGCGTCGGCGCCGAGTCCTATGTCAAGGGTGACGGCGCGAAGCTGCCTACGGGGCTGCCCACGGCCGGTCTGGGATCGTGATGTCCGATCGGTGCCACTCCGGTCACCGACGTCACTCCCAGAGGACCCCATGCGCACCACTTCCGTCCCCGCCGCCGCCCTCGCCACCCTCGCCGCGGCCCTTGTCCTGACTTCCTGCGGTGACGGCGGGGACGGTGGGAACGGGGGCAACGGCCAGGACGGCAAGGCCGGTTCCGCCTGCCGGATCAGTGAGATGGACGTGCAGGTCGGGCCCGCCAACGCCGCCCCGGCCGCCGGGGACACCGGCAACCTGCCCGTCACCCTCACCAACCGCAGCGGCGCCGGGTGCACCCTGGACGGGCTGCCCACCGTCGAGTTCCACGCCCGCGGCGCCTCGACCACCGTCAAGCCCCACGAGGCCGCCGACGCACGGAAGACGACCCTCGCCAAGGAGGGCGTCACGTCCTTCACCCTGACCTATGTCCGGGGCGAGGGGGGCGGCACCAAGAGCCTCGCCGTGGGCACGGCACGGATCTATCTGCCCGGGTCCACCGAGGCACACGGCTTCAAGTGGTCGTACGGCGATGTCGCGCTGAAGAGCGACGGAAAGACCCCGGACGCCTCGGTGACCGGGTTCCAGCAGGCCGGCGACTGACGGGCCGGTCCGCGGTGGTCAGCGCAGCGGCCGGCGGGGCTTGACCTGGGCCCGGTCGGCCGCCTCCGCGCCCTCCACCCAGCCCGCCTCGTCGCTGACTCCGCGCAGGCGGGTCGTGGTCGTCTCCGGGAACATCCGGTCCAGGCGGTCGGTGACCGCGACCTCGCGGGTGGCGAGGACCGGGAGCAGGTCCTGGGTCACCTGCGTCCGGGCCGCCGCCGTCAGATTGGTGCCGATGCGGTGGGCGTAGGCCGCCAGGAACGACTGCCGGAAGGTCTTGGTCCGTTTGCGGCCGCCCGCACGCTGCGCCGCCTCCGCCCTGGTCATCGCGGTCTGCGCCTGGACAAGGAGTGAGGTGTAGAGGAGCTCGACCACCTCCATATCGGCCTCGAAACCGACGACCGTGGAGAAGCCGAACGCCTCGTTCCACACGGCACGGCAGTGGTTGGCGCTCGCGACCGCGTCCAGCAGGACGGCCTTCGCCTGCTCGTACGGCGGCTCCACCCCGATCCGGCAGGCGCCGGGGGTGTCGTGCGACGGTGCCCGCGCGTCCAGCAGCGCCTCGTCGACGCTGTGCCGGGCCATCAGCTCCTGCGCCTTGGCGGTGAGCGCCTCCGCCTCCTCGGGGAAGCCGGTCGCCTCCGCCTTCGCCAGCAGCGCACGGATGCGGGTGAGCATGCGGGACTCGGGCCTTGAGGACTTGGCGGCCGGTTCCGCCGCCTCCTCCAGGGGTTCCAGCGTGGGCAGGCGGAGCAGCAGGCGGTAGAGCTCCAGGACCGCGGTCGCGTGCGAGAAACGGTCCGTGCGGGGCGCGGCCTCGGTGGGCAGGTCGGCGAGCTGGGCCTGCCAGCGCGGCCCGCGGGGGCGGTCGTCCGGTCGCTGGTCGCGGATCAGCGCCGCGAGCAGTCGTATGTGTACGTCGTCCAGGTCACGGCGTGCGAGCCGCATCACGTCCGCCGGCTGCCAGCCGCGCCGCCAGGCCGCCGCCACGAACTCCCGGCCGCGCCGGGCGAGTTCGGCGTCCGCCCCGGGGTCGGCGGCGAGGAGTGAGGCACCGGCGTCGAGGGCGGTGTGGCCGGTGTCGTAGAGGGCGGCCTCGAAGGCGCGGTCGACTGTGCTGGACGTACTCACCAAGGGATCGTAATAGCCCTCGTGACAGCCCCCTTGATCCCTCGCTTGATAGCTCCCTTGATCGCTCCCTTGATAGCTTCCACCTGATGTCAACCACGGGTTGACACCCCTAGAGCGTCAACCTACGGTTGACACATGTCGACGAACCCGAGCATCACGTCATCCGTACGACTCGACGAACTCATCGCGGCCATCAAGAAGGTCCACGACGAGCCCCTCGACCAGCTCCAGGACGCGGTGATCGCCGGCGATCACCTCGGGGAGGTGGCCGACCATCTGATCGGGCACTTCGTGGACCAGGCGCGGCGGTCGGGGGCTTCCTGGACCGACATCGGCCGGAGCATGGGCGTCACCCGGCAGGCCGCGCAGAAGCGGTTCGTGCCGAAGGAGTCGATCGACCTCGACCCGCAGCAGGGCTTCGGCCGCTACACGCCGCGTGCCCGTAACGCGGTGGTGGCCGCGCACAACGAGGCCATCGCGGCCCGCAACGCCGAGGGCCGCCCCGAGCACCTCGTCCTCGGTCTGCTGGCCGACCCCGACGGCCTCGCCGCGAAGGCGATCACGGCACAGGGCGTCCTGCTGGACTCCGTGCGCCAGGCCGCCACCGCCGCGCTGCCGCCCGCCGCCGACGAGGTCCCCGAGCTCGTCCCCTACGGCTCCGACGCCAAGAAGGTCCTGGAGCTCACCTTCCGCGAGGCCCTGCGCCTCGGCCACAACTACATCGGCACCGAGCACATCCTGCTGGCCCTGCTGGAGTTCGAGAACGGCACCGGCGTCCTGTCCGGCCTCGGCCTCACCAAGCAGGCGATGGAGGAGTACGTCGTCGAGCTGCTCTCCCAGTTCCTGCAGAGCGGCGAGCAGACGACGAAGGAGGCCCGTGAGGAGGGCGGGGCCAAGGACTGAAGCCGTTGTCAGACCCGGGTGCCACACTCGCAGCATGACCGACCGGTGGGCACTCGCTCCGGCCGAGGACTCAGGCGTGCACAGCGCCCCCCTCGGTCCGGACGGGCTGCTCGCCGGGCCGGTGCGGTGGACGGCGGACGCCGCCGAGGCCGTGCGGGGGCGTCCGGAGGTCGCGCGGTGGGTGTGGCGGTCCACCGCCGAGGTCTATCCACGCCTGCTCGCCACGGGGGTGCGAGTGGAGCGGTGCTACGACATCGAGGCCGCCGAGACGCTCCTGCTCGGCCACGAGGGGCGGTACGGCGAGCCGCGATCGGCCGCGGCGGCGCTCGCCCGGCTGCGCGGCGGCCCCGTGCCGCCCGATCCGCCCCAGCGCGCGGCCGAACCCGGCTCACAGTCCTCGCTGTTCGAGCCACAGGCGGTCCATCTGCCGCTCGCCGACCTGGTGGAGGTGTACGCCGACCAGCAGCGCCGGCACGACAGGACCGCGCACCCGGAGCGGATGCGGCTGCTGACGGCGGCCGAGTCGGCGGGGATGCTCGTCGCCGCCGAGATGAACCGGTCCGGGCTGCCGTGGAGCGCCGAGGTGCACCGCCGGGTGCTGCACGAGCTGCTCGGTGAGCGCTATGCCGGGGGCGGGGAGCCGCGGCGGCTGGCCGAGCTGGCCGACGAGGTGTCGGCCGCGTTCGGGCGCCGGGTGCGGCCCGATCTGCCGGCCGATGTGATCAAGGCCTTCACGCAGGCCGGGATCAAGGTCAGATCGACCCGCCGCTGGGAGATCGAGTCCCTCGACCATCCGGCCGTGAAGCCACTGGTCGAGTACAAGAAGCTGTACCGGATCTGGGTCGCCCACGGCTGGACCTGGCTGCAGGACTGGGTGCGGGAGGGGCGGTTCCGGCCGGAGTTCCTCGCGGGCGGGACGGTCACCGGGCGATGGGTGACCAACGGCGGGGGCGCGCTGCAGATTCCCAAGGTCATCCGGCGTGCCGTGGTCGCCGACCCCGGCTGGCGGCTCGTCGTGGCCGACGCCGACCAGATGGAGCCGCGGGTGCTGGCAGCCATCTCCCGTGACCCCGGGCTGATGGAGGTGGCCGGCCGGGAGAGCGACCTGTACCAGTCGGTGTCGGACCGCGCCTTCTCCGGAGACCGCGGCCAGGCCAAGCTCGCCGTGCTGGGCGCGGTCTACGGCCAGACCTCCGGCGACGGGCTGAAGAACCTCGCCGCGCTCAGACGCCGTTTCCCCAAGGCGGTGGCGTACGTCGACGAGGCGGCGCGGGCCGGGGAGGAGGGGCGGCTCGTGCGGACCTGGCTGGGGCGGACGTGCCCGCCGGCGGCCGGGGCGTCCGACGACGCGGGTGAGGAGGCGGGCATCCCGATCCTGGACGAGTCGGGGAACGACCCTGCCGACGGCTCCGGGGCCCGGACCCAGGAGTGGGTGCCGGGCTACGCCTCCACCAACGCCCGCGCCCGGGGCCGCTTCGCCCGCAACTTCGTCGTCCAGGGCAGCGCCGCCGACTGGGCGCTGCTGCTGCTCGCGGCGCTGCGGCAGTCCTGTGCGGGCATGGCGGCGGAACTGGTCTTCTTCCAGCACGACGAGGTGATCGTGCACTGTCCCGAGCAGGAGGCCGAGGCGGTCGTGACGGCGATCCGGGATGCCGCGGAGCTGGCCGGGCGGCTGACGTTCGGGGAGACTCCGGTGCGGTTCCCGTTCACGACCGCGGTGGTGGAGTGCTATGCCGACGCGAAGTGATCACCGTACGTCGGCCGCGGCCAGCAACTCCCCCAGCTCTTGGACTACCTCCTTCGCGTCCGTGCCGTCCAGGGCGTCCAGCGCCGTGCGCCACTCGGCGTACGCCTCCTGGACACGCCCCCCGTCCCGCAGCAGCAGACCGCGCTGGTGCCGGGCCAGGCCGCCGGTGTAGCGGTCGGCGCGGGCCTCGGCCCGGCCCAGCAGGTCGGCACATTCGTGCCCCGCGCGGTCGGTACGGCCGAGCAGGCGCAGGGCGCGGACCAGGCCGAGGCGGGTCTGGGACTCGCCGTGCCAGTCGCCGTGGCCGCCGAGGATGCGCAGGCTCTCCTCGAAGTGCGCGGCGGCTGCCGCCGGTTCGCCGAGGGCGAGGTGGGCGTAGCCGATGTTGCAGTGCGCGGAGTGCTGCACGATGACGTTGCCGATCTCGTCCCCGATGGTCAGCGAGCGGTGGTGCTGCTCGATCGCGGCGCGGGGGTCGGTGTGCTCGTACAGGTTGCCGAGGTGGCTGTAGGTCACGGCCTCGCCGTACGGGTCGTTCAGCTGCCGTGAGTACTCCAGGCTCTGCCGCAGCGCCTGCCCGGACTCGGCGTGGCGGCCCAGCGATTCCAGCAGCAGGCCCCGGTTGTTGAGGCAACGGCGCATCCAGGAGACCACCCCGAGCCGCCGCCAGATCGCCAGGGACCGGTCGTTGAGGTGGAGCGCCTCGCTCTGGCGGCCGGTGAGGAAGTGCAGGCCGGCGAGGTCGACCAGCGCGTACGCCTCGGCGGCGTCGTCGCCGAGCCGACGGGCGATGCGGAGTGCTGCCTGGCCGAGCACCTCCATCTCGGCCACTCGGCCGCTGCGTTGGAGGTAGGGGAAGAGGAGGCGGATGAGGGTGGAGAGGTGGGGGGTGAGGGGGTGGTTGTCGGCGGCCGGGGTGAGGGTGCCTGCTTCGTGGACGCCGATGGCCGTGCCGGTGTCGGTGCCTGTGAGGTTGTCCGTGCCGGTGTCGCCGCCGTGGCGTTCCGCCAGTGCTACGACGTTCTCCAGTTCCAAGTCGCCCCAGGCGAAGGCCGTTTCGGAGCAGTCGAAGGGGGACACGGAGTCGACGGTGGCCGGGTGGTCCGCGGGCTGGGTCGGGGTGGGGCGGCGGCGGTCGTCCCGGTCGAGGCCGGGTTCGACGATGGCGGTGAGGGCGCGTTCGGCGACGGCGGCGTACCAGCGCAGGGCGGTGTCGGTGAAGTCGCCGTCGGGCTCGGCGAGTTCGCGGGCGAAGTCGCGCACCAGGTCGTGGGGGGCGTAGCGGCCGTACGCCGTCTCCTCCAGGAGGGCCACGTCGACGAGCCGGTCGAGCGCGGCCTCGGCGCGGCGCTCGTCGGTGCCGGTGAGGCGGGACAGCAGGGGCGCACCGTACGTCGGCAGGTCCACGGCGCCGATACGGCGCAGGGCCAGGGCCGCGTCCCGGTCGGCCTCGCGGTCGGAGGCGGCGAGGGCGTCGTGCGCGACGGCGAGGGAGCGGCGGACGCTGAGGTCGTCGTACTCCAGGTGGTGCAACCGGCTCTCGGTGGCCGCCAGTTGCCGGGCCAGCGCCTCGGGCGTGAGGGCACGGCGGGCGGCGAGCCTGGCGGCGACGATACGGAGCGCCAGGGGGAGGCCGCCGGTGAGCTGGACGAGGGGGTGGACGGCGTCGATGGCGGGGGTGGTCGGGGGGTGGGTCATGGGGTGGTCGTCGGCGGGGCGGGCTTCGGTACGGGGAGCCGCCGGGCGGACCTCGGCAGCGGCAACCGCCGGGCGGACCTCAGTGCCGGTACCGGAACTGGTCGGGTGGGCTTCGGTGCGGTCAGCTGTCGCGGGGCCTTCAACCGCGGGGCCTCCAACCGCCGGGCCCTCGATCGCGGAGCCCTCGATCGCGGAGCCCACGGCGCCGGCAACACCGTCACCGGCGTCCAGGGACGTAGCTCGGGCGACCGCTCCGTCGCGACCCGAGGCCGCGCGCAGCAGTGCCGCGCTGTCCTCCGCCGTGAGGGGGGTGAGCGGGAAGCGGCGGACGCCGTCCAGCGCGGTCAGTGGGGAGCGGCTGGTGACGATCACCGCGCAGCCGGGGCCGGCCGGGAGCAGGGGCCGTACCTGTGCGGCGCTCGCGGCGTCGTCCAGGACCATGAGGGTGCGGGTCGGCGCGAGCAGGGAGCGCAGCAACGCGGTTGCCGCGTCCGGGTGTTCCGGGATGGAGCGGGGGGCGGCGCCCAGGTCGCGGAGGAGCGCGGTGAGGGCTTGGCCGGGGGTGAGCGGGGGCATGCCGGGGGTGGCGCCGTGCAGGTTGACGTAGAGCTGGCCGTCGGGGAAACGGTTCGCGAGACCGTGCGCGGTGTGCAGGGCGAGGGCGCTCTTGCCCACGCCGGCCATACCGCTGATCACGGCGACCGTGACGGTGCGGGGGCGCTGCCGCGCGGAGGCCGAGGCTGGGGCTGCAGCTGGGGCTGGGGCAAGCGTGTTGCTCAGGTCGCGGAGGACGGTGGTGCGGCCGGTGAAGTGGGCAGGGGGTGGCGGGAGTTGGGCCGGGCGGAGTGGGCGCGACGGTGCGTCGTGGGGCGGGGTGGCAGGGATGACAGGGGTATCCGGGGCGTCCGGGGTGTGGTGAGGCAGGGTGGTCGGCGCCCCCGCCGGGACGGGCACCGCGTGCGCATCGCGGACGGCATCGGTGTGCGCAGGTCGCCGGACCGCATCGTCGTGCGCGGCGTCCGGGCTCGCGGCGCCGCCGTCCGGGCTCACGGCGCCGCGGAGTACGGCGTCTTCGTGGAAGGCGGCAGCCCCGACGGCACCGCGCGGCACCGCACCGTCCCGGCCGACCGCGCCCTCGACAGGCCCTCCCAGCTCACGCCCGGATCCACCGACCGCACCCCCGGCAGAACCCCGCAGCCCACCTCCGGATCCACCAACCGCGTCCCCGACAGCACCTCCCACCCCACGCCCAGATCCACCGACCGCACCCCCGGCAGAACCCCCCAGCCCACCCCCGGATCCACCAACCGCGTCCCCGGCAGGCGTTCGCGTCGCGCGTCCGGGTTCGGCCTCCGACCCCCCTCTCAGCACCTCCACATGCGCCTCCCGCACCCCCGCCCCCGGCTCCACGCCGAGTTCCTCGATCAGGCGGGTGCGTAGGTCGCGGTGGACGGCGAGGGCCTCGGCGCGGCGGCCGGTGTGGTGGAGGGCGAGCATGAGGTGGCGGTGGAAGGACTCGCGCAGGGGGTATTCGACGGCCAGTGCCGCCAGTTCGGGGACCAGCGCGTCCAGGCGCGGGCCGCCCACGGCCAGCTCGGCGTCGTAGCGCCGCTCCAGGAGCAGCAGCCGTGCCTCCTTCAGATGTTGGACCAGGGCGAAACCGCCCACCTCGGCGGGCAGCCCGGACAGGGGCGTGCCCCGCCACAGGGCGAGTGCCGCCTCGCACTCGCGCAGCGTGCGCTCCCAGTCCCGTCCGGCGTGGGCGGCGCGGGCCGCGGCGGCGCGGCGCACGAAGACGTCGACGTCCAGCTCGCCCTCGTTCACCCGCAGCACATAGCCGGGCGGCACCGCGCGCAGCCGCTCGGGGTCGTCGAGCAGCCGTCGCAGCCGGGCCACATGGTTGTGCAGCGAGGCCCGCGCGGAGGCGGGCGGCGCACCGCCCCACAGCACGTCCGTCAGCGACTCCACGGAGATGATCCGGCCGCCTTCGAGCAGCAGCGCGGCCAGCAGGGCCCGCACCTTGGGGCTGCTGATGGTCCGGACGGCGCACCCGGGTACATCGGTCGCCGAGTCGTCGCCGGGCCCCTGACCGTCGTAGGAACCACCCCGGCCCGACCGGCCCTCGGAACCACCCTGGCCCGCCCGGCCTTCGGAACTTTCCTGGCCCGCCCCGTCCTCGGAACCGCTCCGGGCCGTCGAGACCTCGTACAGAACCGGCGGCCCCAGCAGTCCGAACCGCAGCCCGCACCGCTTCACGCCGCCACTGCCTTCCCTGGCGGAGAGCCGCCCCTTGTACGACGGTTTCCCGCCACCTCTACTTGATGTGTAAAGGCGGAAAACGGTTCCAGTCCAGGCCTTTAACCGATAGCGTCATCGACTTCACGCCAATCGAACGGCGCCGAAACGGAACGTCGTTGGCCACATGTTAGCGATCCGTTGGTGCAGCCTGATGTGATCACTACATCGGATCTGGCCCGACGGTGCGCGCGTAGAACGCGTAGCTCGGGGGAGTGACGCCGCCGTGGCCGGATCCTGGGACGCATGTGGGTCCCGGTCGGCAGAGGTGAGCGACCGGGGCCCGCGTCCCCTTCTTGCGTTTCCCCTTGCGCTTCCGCGCGTTCCCGCGTGTTCCCGCGCGTTCTCAGATGACCGGCGGACGGCCGAGCCTGCACAGCCCCCACACCGTGCGCCACCGCATCGGCCGTCGCTCGCCCGCCGGCTCCCGCAGGCCTTCCAGGAAACCGCCGAACCAGGCGCGCAGTCCGGCCCGCGAGCGGTTGCGGGCGAGGGTGAGCAGGACCCAGATGCCCAGATGGACGGGGATGAGCGCGAGCGGCAGCCGGCGCCGGGCCAGCCAGACGCGGTTGCGGGCGGTCACCCGGTGGTAGATGGCGTGCCGGGCGGGCGAGGTCTTCGGGTGCTGGAGGAGGATCTCGGGGGCGTAGAGGATGCGCCAGCCGGCGTCGGCGGCCCGCCAGGCCAGGTCGGTCTCCTCGTGGGCGAAGAAGAACTCGGCGGGCCAGTCCCCGGTCTCGGCCAGCATCGTCATGCGCAGCGCGTGCCCGCCGCCGAGGAAGCCGGTGACGTATCCGCCGCGCAGCGGGTCCGACTTGCCGATCCTGGGCACGTGCCGCTGCTGCGTCTCGCCGTTCTCGTCGGCGATGCGGAAGCCGACGATGCCGAGCCGGTCGTCGGCGGCGTACAGGTCCCGTACCCGGCGCAGTACGTCGGGGTCGACGAGCAGTCCGTCGTCGTCCAGGTCGACCACGACGTCGACGTCCCCGAACTCCCGCAGCTGTTCGAGGGCCGCGTTGCGCCCGCCGGGACAGCCGAGGTTCTCGTCCAGCTCTATCGGCGTGACCTCGCCGGGCAGGGTGAGGCGTTCGGCGAAGTCGGGCAGCGGGCAGCCGTTGCCGACGATGACGATCCGGTGGGGGGCGACGTCCTGCTTCGCCACGGACTCCAGCAGCGCGTCGACCTCGGCGGGGCGGTTGCCCATGGTCACCACGGCGACCGCGATCCTCAGCTCCGCCATAACGCCCCCTCGCCGCGCCCCGCGCCTCGTCCCGGCTGTGATTACCGGCGCGATGCTAGTGGTTCACGGTAAGGACTTCTTAAGTTCGCCGTATCGCGGGGCGGGCTACGCGCTGCGGTTCTCCCGGCGCCGTACGAACTTCAGGCCCGACCAGTCCTCCCCCAGCGCCGCGACCTTCACGTCCACGATGCCCAGCGGGAGGAAGAGGTCCCGCAGTGCGTTCTCGGTGATGTCGCTCACGTGGCCGGCCGCCCGGCGGGGCCAGGCGATCCACAGCATGGCGTCGTCGGTGAGGTCGCGGGCCAGGGCGGGGCCTTCGGCCACGAGATCGCCGTACGAGCGGTAGAAGGCGACGGCGACGTCCGCGCCGCGTGGGCTCCCTTCCCCCACCTCGCAGCCTTCCGGCAGCCCGGGGATGTCCCAGTGGGCGGGGGCGTGGCGGAGTCGGACCCGGTGGCCCGGCTTGATGCCGATCTTCTTGGCGAGTGGCGTACCGGAATAACTCATGACGGCCATCTCCATGCACGGGAATCCGACTTGTCCGATTCTCTCGCGACGCGCACGCTGGAACCGTGAGTAGCCTCACAGCGCGAGTTGAGCAAGAATGACCACTTTTGATCAGAATCTCGGTCACAGCGGGTGGTCAGGAGATGCCGCGACAGCCACCATCAGCCTGGCGGGCATCGTCACGGGGTGGAGCGAGGGCGCCCGGCGACTGCTGGGGTACGGCGCCGCCGAGGTGGTGGGGCGGGCCGCGGCCGACCTCCTGACGGAACGGGAGGCGACCGGCTTCTCGCCCGTCGGCACCCAGGAGTGGAGCGGCACCGCCGCCCTCCGCCACCGCGACGGCCACCGCGTCGAACTGGCCCTGCACGCCCATCCCTCCCTGGGCGGCGACGGCGCGACCCAGGCGTACCTCGTCACCGCCACCACGGGCACCCCGGCCGCGGAGCGCGACCGGCGGATGACGGAGTGGGCCTTCGCCCAGTCCTCGATCGCCCTGTCCACGTACAGCGCCGCGTCGGGGACCTGGTGGCCGAACGCGGGCGCGCAGGCCGCCCCGCTCGGGGAGGCCCGCTCCGACGAGGGCTTCCTCGGCTGCGTACGGCGGGTCGCCGAGGAGGCCGTGCCGATGCGGTACGAGGGATTCGTCCCCGAGCCGTCCGCCGCCGCCCGGCAGCAGCGCTCCTGGATCGTGGAGCTGTGGCCCGTCCGCGACCCCGCGTCCGGTGAGGTCGCCGGGGTCGGCACCGCCGCATTCGACAGCAGCGAGCAGTACGCCGCCCGGCAGCGGCTGGCCCTGCTGAACGAGGCGGGCACCCGCATCGGCACCACCCTGAACGTGAACCGCACCGCCCAGGAACTGGCCGATCTGGCCGTACCGCGGCTCGCCGACTTCACCAGCGTGGACCTGCTCGACTCGGTGCTGCGCGGGGAGGAGCCGGTGCCGGGGCCGGTCGACGCGGCCGTGGTGCTGCGCCGGATCGCCCACCAGTCGGCCGCCGAGGGCGAGGCCGTGCCCGAGGCGGCCGTCGAGCTCGGCGGGGTCGACACCTATCCCCCGTTCTCACCGCCCGCCCGCTCCCTGATCAGCGGCCGGCCGGTGCTCAGCGGCGCGCACGACCCCGACTTCGCCCGCTGGGTCACCGAGCACGAGGCACGGGCCGCGATCGTCCGCGAGCACGGCTTCCACTCGGTGATGGCCACCCCGCTGCGGGCCCGCGGCACCACCCTCGGCGTCGCGGTCTTCGTGCGCGGCAAGGGTTCCCCGCCGTTCCACCAGGACGACCTGATCCTGGCCGAGGAGCTCGCGGGCCGGGCCGCCGTCGGGGTGGACAACGCCCGCCGCTACACCCGGGAGCGCACCCACGCCCTCACTCTCCAGCGCAGCCTCCTCCCCCGTGACCTGCCGAAACAGGCGGCCGTCGAGGTGGCGTACCGCTATCTGCCCGCCGGTACGAGCGCCGGTGTGGGCGGCGACTGGTTCGACGTCGTACCGCTGTCGGGCACCCGGGTCGCGCTGGTCGTCGGCGATGTCGTCGGGCACGGCATCCACGCCTCGGCCACCATGGGGCGGCTGCGCACCGCGGTGCGCACCCTCGCCGACGTGGACCTGCCCCCGGACGAGCTGCTCACCCACCTCGACGACCTGGTCAGCCATCTGACCTCGGACGACGACACCATCGTCCACGAGCTGCCGTACACCGGCGGGGTCGGCGCGACCTGTCTGTACGCCGTCTACGACCCGGTCTCCCGGATCTGCACCGTCGCCAGCGCCGGCCATGTCCCGCCCGCCGTACTGCTCCCCGACGGCTCGGTCAGCGTCGTCCGCCTCACGCCCGGTCCGGTGCTCGGCGTCGGCGGGATGCCCTTCGAGGCGACCGAGCTGGAGCTCCCCGAGGGCAGCCTGCTCGCCTTCTACACCGACGGCCTGATCGCGAACCGCGAACACGATGTCGGCCTCGGCCTGGAACGCCTCTGCGCCGCCCTCGCCTCCGCGGCGCCGTCGCTGGAGAACACCTGCGACGCCGTCCTCAGGGACCTGCTCCCCGAGAGCCCCGCCGACGACGTGGCCCTGCTGCTCGCCCGCACCCGTGCCCTGCACGCCGACCAGGTCGCCGACTGGGCCCTGCCGTCCGACCCGGCGATCGTCGCCGACGCCCGCGCACAGGCCTCCCGGCAGCTCGCGGCGTGGGGACTCCAGGAGGCGGCGTTCGTCACCGAGCTGGTGGTGAGCGAGCTGGTCACCAACGCCATCCGCTACGGCGACGTACCGATCGGGCTGCGTCTGATCCGGGACCGCACACTGATCTGCGAGGTGTCCGACGCCAGCAGCACGGCCCCCCATCTGCGCCGCGCCCGCACCTACGACGAGGGCGGCCGCGGGCTGCACATGGTCGCCCAGCTCACCCAGGGCTGGGGCACCCGGCAGACCCCGACCGGCAAGACGATCTGGGCCGAACAGCCGCTGCCGGTCGGCTGACCCGGGCACCGCGGTCAGGGCCGCCCCTCTCAGGTCCAAGCGGGCCACGACGGCAGACGAGGCGGGGGTCAGCCGCGCAACGGGTTGGACCGCGTGACGGCCATCAGATACCAGGCGGTGGCCCCCAAGTGCCGGTACGGGTAGTACCCGAACCCGAACCCCGTATCGAGCGGACTGCTCGCCGACACCACCCCGGACCGCTCGGGCAACGCCCGCCCGCCCACGGTCTGGCCACCCCCGAGCCGCTCCTGAGCCCGCTCAAGGGAGTCGATCAGCCGCCGCGCACGTGCCTCGTCACCCGGCCCGCGCCGCTCCCGCAGCGCGAGCGCGAGATGAGCGGTCCCCTCGAACCACACCCCGTTGCGGTCGGGCTTGGGCTGCGAGTCGGCGATGGGAACGTCCTCGTTCGCGAGGAGACTGGCGGAACTGAAGGTGACACCTTCGTACGACTGCCCCGCCGGAACCGTGCTGTTACGCCGCTCGGCATGGTCGAGGACGGCCAGCTCCCGGGCGGCCCAGTCCAGCGACGAGGCGTGGGCACGGGAGTCGAGGGCGAGGTGGGTCCAGGTCTGGGTGTCCTCGGGAATCGGCGACTTGTTGACGGTCACCCCGTCATTGGTCCCGGTGTAGAAGAACCCGCCGTCCGCCTCCCACATCCTCTCCACGAACGCCCGGGCCCGAGCACGCCGCTCCAGCCAGACCCCGTCCCCCGTGAGGCGGGCGAGCCGCCCGAAGAGACAGACGAGATCGGTGTTGTGCTCGGTGGAGGTGAAGGGCAGCTTCTGGTTGGCCCCGTCGACCCCGAACTTGTAGCCCCCGAGGGGCTCATCGGTACGCCCGTTCCGCTCGATCCACTCCCCGATCCGCACGGCACCGTCGAGAAACCGCCGCTCCCCGGTCCGCCGAGCGAGCGCGCCGAGCGCGATCCCGGACCAGGCCATGTCCCCCACGGCCGTCCCCGTGAACCCGAACTGCGTCCCGACATTGACGCTGCCATCCGCCCGCACGAACCCGTCCGGCTGCCGCGACCCGTCGTAGAAGGTGTACGGCCCGACGTTGTACCCCTGCCGAAGCCGACCGTCGTCATGGACCGGATCATGCGCCTGCGCGTACAACAACCCGTCCCCGAGCACGACGGCCCGGTCCTGCCCGTCGGGAGTACGGGTGGCGAGGAGACCGAGAATCCCGAGGGCGTTGTCATAGGTGAAGGCGGTACTGAAGAGCCCGGCCTGATCGGCGTAGCTCTGCGCGAGACGGGTGGTGCCGTGGTCGGGGTAGGCGTCCATGACGGACCCGAGGAAGGCTTGGGCCCGGCTCGGGGCGGAGGTGGGGCGGGGGCCGGGAGCGGAGGTGCCGGGGGCAGCGGTGCCTGGAGTAGCGGTGCCTGGAGCGGCGTTGGCCGAGGTCCCGTCGGCTTGGGCGATGGGGGCACCGGCCGCGGTGAGGACGGCCGCGCCGATCCCGGCCCCGATGAGTGTGCGCCGGCTGAGCGCCGGGCCCTGCCTGTCGGTCATGCCGGTCATGGGTCTCCCTTACCGAGTCTTGAGAGCGCTCTCATGGATGCGGGCTCATTCTGCTGGTACGGGTGAGGCGGGTCAACGGCCCTGGCGGGGAGGCGGGTTGAGGTGGGTGAGGGGCGGGAGGGACCCAAGGGCACGCCAAGGGGCCCGGCACACGCGAAGTGTGCCGGGACCCTTGGCGGCAGTTCAGTTCAAGTGGTGGGTGTCGTTGAGGGCCTGCACCGTGGCGGTGCCGTCCTCGTCGTACGTCACCGTCGACAGGGAGGCCGCTGAGACTTCCATGCGGAACAAGCAGTGTGGTGGGGCTTGGAGAGCGAGGCGGATCAGGGTTCTGAGTGGTCCGACGTGGGAGACGACCACAACCGTGGCGCCGGCGTACTGGGCCACGAGGCCGTCTCGTACGGCGGCGACCCGGCGGGCGACCTGTTGCATGGTCTCGTCTGCGCCCGAGGGCGGACTCTCGGGCGAGGCGAGCCATGCGCTCAGGTCGTCCGGATAGCGTTCGCGGACTTGGGTGAAGGTCAGGCCCTCCCAGGCGCCGAAGTCCGCTTCCCGCAGGTCCCGGTCGACCCGGACGCTCAGGCCGAGGCGCGTGGCCACGGAATGGGCGGTCTCCCGGCAGCGCCGCATCGGTGACGTGACGATCGCGTCGATGTCGCCGCGATCGGCGAGGGCGTCCGCTGTCGCCTCGGCCTGGCGGCGGCCGGCCGGTGAGAGGCCCGGGTTGGTACCTCCGCTGCCGGAGAGCCGCCGATGCGGGGTGAGCAGGGTTTCGCCGTGCCGCAGCAGGACGAGCGTCGTCACGTCACTCACTTCGAAGTCTGCGCGAAGTGGTCTCGTACGGCGTCGGTCTGCTTCTCCATGATGTCGATGATGCCCTCGACCACGTTCAGGTCGGCGTCCTCGGCGATCTCCAGGGTCCGCGACCAGTCGAAGAAGCTGCGGGCCGGGTCGTTGGTGATGGGGAATACGCGGATGGTGGCCTGGTAGGCGGCGACTCCGCTGGTGGGCGCGACGGCCCGGTAGGACTGGGTTTTGTTGATCTCGTCGCGGGCCGCGATCTCCTGCTGGACGACCTTGCCGCTGAGCGTGAGCCTGAAGTCGTAGCGGGCCGGGACCGTTTCGACCGAGCCGCCCTCGACCCAGCTGACGTCCCGGTGGACGTCCAGATCGCCGGGGGACACGATCTCCAGGATCTGCATGGCGTCGCGGATGGTCGCCCACACGGTGTCCGGGTCGGCATCGAGGATCGTGGAGTGGTACATGGTGTGCTTGCGCTGGATCAGCACGGTTTGTTCCTTTTCTGGTTCTTCTAGCTCTTCTTGGTGACGAGGTGGTTGCCGAGGATCAGGTAGTCGATCTCGGTTCCCAGGAAGCAGTTCAGGGCGTCGGTGGGCGTGCAGACGATGGGTTCGCCGGCGACGTTGAACGAAGTGTTGATCAGGCAGGGCGTGTCGGTGAGTTCGATGAACTTCCGCAGCAGTGCCGTCAGTCGTGGGGTGCCCTCGTCCGTCAGGGTCTGGATGCGGGAGGTGCCGTCCACGTGTACTGCACCGGGGATGCGGTCCCTGTACTCGTCGCGGACCGGGAAGACGAACGTCATGTACGGGGAGTTGGTCTTGCGCCCCATGTCGAAAATCTCCGGCGCCTGCTCCTCCAGGACGAGGGGAGCGAACGGGCGGAAGGGTTCGCGGTGCTTGACCCGGGTGTTGATGATGTCCTTGATGTCACTGAAGCCGGGGTTGGCGATGATGCTGCGGTGCCCCAGCGCGCGCGGCCCGTGCTCGACGCGGCCCTCGAACCAGCCGATGACAACCTTCTCCGTCAGCAACTGCGCCGCCTGATCGACGATCTCCCCCTCGTCCAGGCGCAAGCCGGTGACGCGGTCGCTGAAGCCCTCGATGGCCTCCTCGATCGCGGCCTCGTCGTAGACCGGTCCCAGATAGGGGGTGACGGGTGCGGCGGCGGCCTCGCGGATGTGCGCGGGGTCGGTGCCGGGGTCGTTGAGCCAGGCGTGGGCCGCGGCTCCGATGGTGATGCCGGTGTCCGAGGCACCAAAGCTGACCTGCATGTCCTCGAAGCGGGAGCCCTCGAACATCGGGGTGTTGTTCAGGCAGTTGAGGGCCACGCCGCCCTCGAACAACAGCAGGTTGAGGTCGGTCCGCTTCTCCAGGTGGGCGACCTGGTGGGCGGTGGCGACGTTCAGCATCTCCTGCGCGGCGGCGGAGACGCGGGAGGTGTATTCGAGGGTGTCCTCGAAGGGTCCGAAGTACTCCTCGAACAGGGCGTCGTGGCTGTGCAGATCGTTGGTCCGCAGCGGCTTGCTGAAGGAGTAGCGGCCGTCGTCGTGCAGCACCAGCAGTTGCTCGACGAACGGGTTCGGGCTCGGCGGACCGGCGTATCCGGCAAGGCCCATCACCTTGTACTCGTCGTTGTTGGGGACGAAGCCGAGGAAGCGGGTGATGGAGGAGAACAGGGTGCCGATGGAGTACTCGGAGCCGGTGACGGTGTCCTCGAAGACGGTGATCCGGCCGTCGCGGATCTCGCCCGTCAACGTCGAGAAGCGCTCGGCGCGGCCGTCGCTGACGACGAACGCGGCGTCCGTCATCCCGGCGAGGTAGTAGCCGGTCGTGGCGTGCGCCAAGTGGTGCGGCACGAAGCGGACCTTGGCCGGGTCGGGGCGGTGACCAGTGCGGGCCTCGAAGTCCGCGAGCATCGCTTCGTGGCTGACGACCTGGTCGAACAAGTCGGCAATGGTGCCACCGATGCCGGCCTTGTCGGCCTCCGGCAGCGGCGAGTTGCGGATGCCGTCCAGGGTCTCGTCCAGCACCTGGGGGGACCAGTTCCAGGGAAAAGCGAACAGGTCGACGTCGTCGAACGTGATCCCGGCTTCCTTGAGACACCAGTCGATCGCGTTCGTGGGGAAGTCGGTGGTCTTCTTCTCCCGGTTGAGGCGCTCCTCCTCCACCGCGGCGACCAGCCGGCCGTCGATCAGGAGCGCGGCGGCGGCGTCGTGGCCCAAGAGGTAGTGCTTGTTGATGCCGGTCGCGCCGAGGCGTTCGGAGAAGAACTCCGACACCCGGCTGAAACCATTACATCCGAGAACAATCACGGCAATCTTTCTTGGTATGGAGCCTGATGTAGGACTACTTGGCGATCAGCAGGTCGCGGAGCTGCTCCCCGGCCGCGGGTGCCTGGCCCAGACCGGCGCCGGTGAAGCCGGCCGCGTACAGGAACCGGCGGTCCGGGTGCCGGCCGATGAAGGCGGCGTTGGTGGGGCTGGCGTCGAAGTCGCCGCTCCATGCGCGCTGCAGGCCGATGCCGTCCAAGGACGGGAACAGGGTGCCGAGATGACCGTCGATGCGGCCGAGCCAGGCCTCCCGTTCTTCGCCGTCCTTGGGTGCGCCCATGGCGAGCAGGATGCGGTCCTTCCACGAGCGGATGCGCAGCCCGGATGCGGCGTGCATCGTCATGGGCAGCTCGGGGGTCGGGGCGGGCGGGACGTCCGTGAACAGCATCTCCATCGTGTGGGGTGCCAGCGGCAGGTCGACCGCTGCCATGCAGGCCACCTCACCGGACCAGGGCCCGGCCGTGCAGACCACGCTGTCCGCCTTGATGCTGCCCCGCGGGGTGTGGACGGTGTTGTCGTCGTCGATGCCCGTCACGGGTGTGTGGGTGAACAGCCGGGCGCCGTGGTTGCGGGCGCCGGCCGCGTAACCACGCACGATGTCCAGGCCGTCCACGTGGTACGCCTCCGGGGACCAGGCGGCGGCCAGCACGGCACGCTCATTGATCAGCGGATTGTGTCGCACCGCTTCACGCGCACTGATCAGATCGACCTCGACGCCGGCGGCCTGCTGCGCTTCACGATCGGCCGCGAAGTCGGCGATCTGCTGTTCATCGGTGAACAGCGCCATGAACCCGAGCCGCTTCAGGCCGAGCGGGGCCCCGGTGTGCCGGGCGAAGTCGTGGTAGGCCTTCAGGCTGCGCACGGCCCTTCGCCCGGTGTCGGGGCTGCCCGGGAAGTACGTGCGGACCATGCCCGCCGTGTGCGCGGACGCACCACCGCCGAGGCTTCCGCGTTCCAGCAGCACGGTGTTCACGCCGGCTTCGGCGAGGTGATGGGCGGCGGAGGTTCCGATCACTCCTCCGCCGACGACGACGGCGTCAGCGCGGGCAGGCAGGGCGCTCAAGGTCTTCCTTCTCCTGTGGTGTGGTTTCGGATGGCGGGGATGAGTGCCGGTGTCGTCATCTCCTCGGCGGACTCCGCTCCGGGCATGGCTACGCCGCCTTGGTGCCCTGCTGGCGCAGGTGGTCGCCGGTCTCCCACGGGTACAGCTGGAGGTTCCAGCCGCCGAGGCAGTTGATGTAGAGGGCCATCTGGCTGGTGACGGCGTAGAAGTCGTCACGGTCGAGGCGGTCGAGGACGTCGAGGAAGCGCTGGGTGAACGCCCACAGCTTCTCCAGACCGCAATAGCCCAGGAACTCGGCGGGGACCCCGACCAGGAGGCGGGCCATGCGGACGAGGGAGTCCATGGGCATGTCCTGGACCGCGGCGCGGACGAGTCCGCCGTAGGCGGCGTAACCCAGGGGCCGGGTCTCGCCGTTGACGAACAGCAGGGTGGGAAGGACCGTGCCGAAGTTACCTGCCCGGGAGGGGATGATGCCCTGGTGGAGGTCGTCCAGCTCGGCCGGGGGTGCGAGCCAGATCTTCTCGGTCTCGGCGTAGATGTCGGCGATCAGGTGGCTGGCAGCCGTGTTGGTGGCGTGGAGCATCGGGATGCGGTGGCCGCCTGGCTCGCCCGCGCGGCGGACTTCGGCGAGGATCTGCTTCTTCGTGGAGTAGACGGCGTCCCAGATCGCGGCCCCGGCTTCCAGCAGGGCGGGCATGTCTGCCTCACGAACCTGGCCGACGGGGGTGGCGGGCATCGGCTCGGTCAGGGTGCCGTACTTGATACCCAGATGCTGCAAGCCGGAGCAGAACACGGTGCCGTTGGGGGCCTCGCGCCGGTCGGGGATGCGGGTGTTGTGAGGGGTGTGCAGCAGAGTGGGGATCGGAGCTACGTGGTAAAGGTGCTCTCCCGCGATGAGGGCGTGTCCCTGGAGGCTCTGGTAGGGCAAGGACTCCCACAGGGCGTCGGCGAGTGCCGGATTGCGGTCGTCAAGGTCGGCGGTGACCACGATGCCAAGGTCGGGCCAGGAAATCTCGATCTGACGGCCAGGCAGCTTCTCGGACAAGGCTTTTCCAGTTCGTCGATTCGGCTTGTCCAAGGAGTTCATCGCCAACTGGCCTGTTCCAGCCAGGCGTTGAAACCATGAAACCTTGATCGACCTGAGATCCGCACTTCGTGTGTTTCTACGAAACTGCAGCTCAGGGGATTCAGGCAGATCGGGAGTAACTGGTGGCCACATAAAGGGTGCTGCATCGTCCGGCCGAACAGGACCGGGCCGACGCCGAAAGCCAACGAGGCCCCTGGGCTGCTGTGCCGAGATGTCAGGCATCTCGCTCAACAGCCCAGGGGCCTCGTTCGGGTTCGCGTCGGCCGGCCCGGCCCGGTGAACCGGGTTTCAGTAGTCGATGCGGTCGGACTTGGCCAGCCATGCGTCGAACGGCGCCGTACGGTTCGGCGTGTCCACTCGCTCGATCGCCATCGGCCACAGCTCCGCGGGCTTCTTTTCGAACAGGTCGTAGAACCTGCGGTCATCGAAACCGGCCACTGCAGCATCATCTCGATCAGCGGCGAAGATGATCCGGTCGACTCGCGCCCACAGCGCGGAGGAAAGACACATCGGGCACGGCTCACACGAGGTGACCAGTACGCAGCCCTCAAGCGAGAAGGTGTCCAGCTTCTGGCAGGCGGCACGGATCGCGCTCACCTCGCCGTGCGCCGTCGGGTCCAAGTGCGAAGTGACCTTGTTGTTCCCGATGGCAACGATCTCGCCATCCTTGGCGATCAGTGCGCCGAACGGGCCGCCGCCGTTCCTCACACTGTCGGTGGCAAGGCCGATGGCCTTTTCCATCCAGGCGCGCTCGACTTCCTGGATGCTCGCTTCTTGGGTGTGCGCGGTCACGGGCACTCCTTTTTTGCAGACGGTGGGGCAAATAGTGGGGCTCCGCAGACGCCGCTTTTGAGATCAGCCCGGTCGGCGACACCCGCGGATATCAGCGCGGCTGGACGCCGACCATGTGCTCACGATGGCTCTCTTCATTCGTGTCGGCGCCGTTCGTTTCGAGCCGGAGGGCTGAAGTCCCTTCCGTGACTCGTTCACGTGCTGTTCAAGCGGAACAGCCCCAGTACACCCGCCGGGCCCCGTTGAGGGTCAGTCACCGAAACCATGAAGGAGTCTGCTGGTCGGGTGGCCCCTCTTGTAGATTCGCATGAATGGCAGGATTCGGTAACTCCAGCGCCTTCCGCCCGCAACATGAGCGAAGAGCGTCCGGAGAGTCAGTTCTCCTCGGTTTCGAGGGTGCGCAGCAGATCGGCAGCGACGCTCACGGCAATCGTCGCGGGTTCCTTGCCGGTGATGTCGGCCAGCCCGATCGGGGTCTTGATCCGAGCGATGGTGGCTTCGTCGTGACCGCCCTCGTCGGCGAGACGTTTACGGAACCGCACCCACTTGGCTGCCGACCCGATCAGCCCGATGGAGCCGAGATGGGGGGTGCGCAGGGCTGCGTCGCACAGCGCGGCGTCCTCGGCGTGATCATGGGTCATGATCAGGATGTGGGTGCCGCGCGGCAACTCCTCCAGCACCTCCTCGGGCAGCAGCGGCGTGTGATGCGTGTGCACCTGCGCCACCGCGTCCCCAAGGACGTCGAGCCGTTCCTCGGTGAACATGTCGGCCCGGCTGTCGATCAGATGGAGGTCGAGGTCCTGACGCGCCAGGATGCGCGCCAGCTCAAGACCGACGTGCCCGATACCGAAGACTGCCACCGCCCGTACCACCGGCAGCGGTTCGAGCAGCACCTGGACCGTGCCACCGCAGCACTGCACGCCATGCTGGTTGGTCACCTTGTCGTTCAACGCGAAATCCATCAGCTCGGGCTCCGGCTTGGACGCTGCGATCATCTCGCGGGCCCGATCGATCGCGACGGCCTCGACGTTGCCACCGCCGATCGAGCCCCACGTCGCACTCTGACCCACGACCAACTTCGCACCGGCGTCACGCGGGGCATGGCCGCGCACGGTCGCGACGGTCACCAGAACGCCGGGCTCCCGGCGTGCCCGCAACCGCGCGACCGCGGCGACCCACGTCATGTCAGGCACCGCTCAACGCTGCTGCGCCGGTGCTGATCCTGCCGTCGACGTGGCCGCCCGCGGCAACCCCGTTCACGACATGACCGAGCCGCGAGGCATCGCCCCGGCGGGCCTCCTCGATCGCCCAGTACACCGCCTCCGGCGTCGCGGGCGAGGCCAGATCGACGCTGACCCCGCTCGGCCCGAACGCGGCGGCGGCCTGCCGCAGCGCCTCGCGCACCGAGAACGCCAGCATCAGCGGAGGCTCACCCACCGCCTTGGAGCCGTAGACCGCTCCCTCCTCGGTGGCGTTCTCCAGCAGCCTGACGTTGAACTCCTCCGGCATCTCCGAGAAGCTCGGCAGCTTGTAGGTGCTCGCCGCCTGGGTCAGGAGCCGACCGCGGTTCGGGCCGTCACTGGTGTCCCAGCGCAGGTCCTCAAGCGTCAACCAGCCCGCGCCCTGCACGAAACCGCCCTCGACCTGACCGATGTCGATCATCGGGGAGAGGCTCTCGCCGACGTCGTGCACGATGTCCACGCGCCGGATCCGGTACGCGCCGGTGAAGCCGTCGACCTCCACCTCGGTCGCCGCGGCGCCGTAGGCGAAGTACTTGAACGGCGTGCCGCGGAAAGACTTCGCGTCCCAGTGCAGCCCCTCGGTCCGGTAGAAGCCGGACGCCGACAGCTGAACGCGCTGGAAGTACGCGGAGTGCACCAGGTCGTCCCAGGCCAGCTCCTTGTCGCTGCCCAGGGCGCGCGCGACGCCCTCGATGATGCGCACGTCCGAGGCGTTCACCCCCAGCTGGGTGGCGGCGACCTGCAGCAGCCGCTCGCGCAGTTGCTCACAGGCGTTCTTGATCGCCCCGCCGTTCAGGTCCGCACCGGAACTGGCGGCGGTGGCCGAGGTGTTGGGCACCTTGTCGGTACGCGTCGGGGCGAGGCGCACCTTGTGCAGCGGGATGCCCAGCGTGGTCGCGGCCACCTGGATCATCTTGGTGTGCAGGCCCTGGCCCATCTCGGTGCCGCCGTGGTTGATCAGGACGGAGCCGTCCTTGTAGATCAGCACCAGCGCCCCGCCCTGGTTGAAGGCGGTGAGGTTGAACGAGATACCGAACTTGATGCCGGTGATCGCGAGCGCCCGCTTGGTGTGCGGGTGCGCGGCGTTGAAGGCGGCGATCTCGCGCCCCCGGTCGGCGATGCCGGCGTCGTCCCGCACCTGCTGCCAGACGGTGGAGATCCGTTCGGCCTGGGTGACGAGCTGCCCGTACGGCGTCGTCTGGCCTTGGCCCGGCTGGTAGAAGTTGCGCTCCCGCAGCTCCATGGGGTCCAGGCCGAGCTGCGGCGCGCAGCGGCCCAGGATGTCCTCGATCACCAGCATGCCCTGCGGCCCGCCGAAGCCGCGGAAAGCGGTGTTGGAGACCGTGTTGGTCTTGGCGATGCGTCCGGCGACGCGCGCGTTGGGGATCCAGTAGGTGTTGTCGATGTGGCACAGCGCGCGGGCGAGGACCGGCTCGGACAGGTCCAGACTCCAGCCGCCGTCCGCGGTCAGGGTGGCGTCCAGGGCCTGGATACGGCCCTCGGCGTCGAAGCCGATCTTCCAGGTGGCGTTGAACCCGTGCCGCTTGCCGGACATGGTCAGGTCCTGGGTCCGGTTGAACCGGAACCTGACCGGCCGGCCGGTCAGCTTGGCGCCGAGCGCGGCGATGGCCGCGAACCCGTGCGGCTGCATCTCCTTGCCGCCGAAGCCGCCGCCCATCCGCAGGCACTGCACGGTCACCTCGTGGGCGGGCACGCCGAGCACGTGGGAGACGATCTCCTGCGTCTCCGACGGGTGCTGGGTGCTGCTCTGGATGAAGATCTGCCCGTTCTCGTCGACCTGGGCGAGGGCCGCGTGCGTCTCCAGGTAGAAGTGCTCCTGGCCGGAGAACTGGAACTCGCCGGTGAACACGTGCGCGGAGTCGGCGAAGCCGGCGTCGATGTCGCCGTGCACCATGAGCGGCCGGGCGCCGTGGAAGCTCTCGGCCACGATCGCGTCCTGCAGCGTGATCAAGGAGGGCAGTTCGTCGAATTCCACCTCGACGGCCGCCGCACCGAGCCGGGCCGCCTCAAGGGTCTCGCCGAGCACCCAGGCGACTGCGTGGCCGTGGAACATGACCTCGTCGGGGAACAGCGGCTCGTCGTGCTTCATGCCGGCGTCGTTGACGCCGGGCACGTCGGCACCGGTCAGCACGCGGACCACGCCGGGCACGGCGAGCGCGGGCTCGGTGCGCAGTGCGGTGATCCGGCCGCGGGCCTTCATGACCTGGACCGGGTAGGCGTGCAGCACGTCCTTGGTGCGCTGCACCAGGTCGTCGGTGTAGAGCGCGGTGCCGGTGACGTGCTGGAAGGCACTCTCGTGCGGCAGGGAGACGCCGACGACCGGCTTCTCGGGACGCTCGGACAGGTGACTCATGACGACACCGCCTCGGTGTTCTGTGCGTGCAGCTTCTTGAGGCTCTGGCCGAGCATCGCGGAACGGTAGAGGGAACTGGCTCGGTGGTCGTCCATCGGCGTGCCCTCACCCCGCAGCACCCGGGCCGCGGCCTCAACCGTCTCCGCCGACCACGGCTTGCCCTCCAGGGCCGCCTCGGTGGCGAGCGCGCGGATCGGGGTGGCGGCCACGCCGCCCAGGCCGATGCGCGCCTTGCGGACGATCCCGTCCTCGATGTCCAGCGCGAAGGCGACCGCCACGCTGGAGATGTCGTCGAAGCGCCGCTTTGCGATCTTGTGGAAGGCCGCGACCGGCGACAGCGGCAGCGGAATGCGCACCGCGCGGATCAGCTCACCGGGACGACGCACGCTCTGCCGGTAGCCGGTGAAGTACTCCACCAGCGGGACCACGCGCTCACCGTCGGCATCGGCGAGCACCAACGACGCCTCAAGGGCGAGCAGCACCGGCGGGCTGTCACCGATGGGCGAGCCGGTACCCAGGTTGCCGCCGAGGGTCCCGCTGTTGCGGATGAGCCGGGAGGCGAACTGCGGGAACAGCTCTGCGAGGAGTGGGACGTCGCCGTCGAGGCGGCGCTCGATCTCGGTGAGCGTCAGCGCCGCCCCGATCTCGATGTGGTCGGACTCGACGCGCAGCTCCCGGAGTTCGGGCAGTCGGTCGATGGCGACCACGCAACCCTCCCGGCGGGAGCGGATGTTCACCTCGACGCCATAGTCGGTGGAGCCGGCGACCACCACCGCGTCGGGCCGCTCGCGCAGCAGCTGCAGCGTTTCGGCCAGGGTGCTCTTCCGCAGGAACGTGCTGTCGTCCTGGGCGTATTCGGTGGCGATCGGTGCGGGCGGGGCCTGCTCGCGACGCTGCGCCAGCGGGTCCTCGTCGGCGGGTTCCCCAACGGCGAACGCGGCATCGCGAATCGGGCGATAGCCGGTGCAGCGGCAGAGGTTTCCGCTCAGCGCGTGCAGGTCGAAACCGTTCGGACCGTGCTCGTGGTCGGAACTGTCGGCCGCGTCCGCGTCCACCCCCGAGCCCGCGTGCGCGCAGCGGTCGGGCCGGTAGTACTCGGAGGCCATGCTGCAGATGAATCCCGGTGTGCAGTAACCGCACTGGGAGCCGCCGCGGACCGCCATCTCCTCCTGCACCGGGTGCAGGGTGGGCGGCGTGCCGGGTTCGCCGACAGTGGCGAGGCCTTCGGAGGTGATGATCTCCTGACCGTCGAGCGCCGCGGCCGGTACCAGGCAGGCGTTGACCGCCACCCAGTCAGTGGGCTTGTTCACCCCGGGACGGGCCACCAGGACCGAACAGGCGCCGCATTCACCCTCGGCGCAGCCCTCCTTGGTGCCTGTGAGGCCACGCTCGCGCAGAAAGTCCAGCACGGTGGTGTGGGGCGCAGCCGGTGAAATCGGTGTTTCTTTCCCGTTGACCGTGATCCGCGCCTCTGTCATGACAGGCCTTCGTTCCGGTGCGTGATAGGTCGATTCATCATGTTCGCCAATTTCAGGCAGCTTTCTGTGTTCAGGCGCGCCACATGAGAGGAGCGGGCGCAAAACGGCACGCAACAGCGACGTACCGGAAGGTGGTGACGGGAAACCCGGAATGTGCCACGGACGGGCACATCAGAACGGCGTGCTCAGCAGCCGTGCGCGATCCGACCCGGAACCCAGACCGTGCGCTGGGCGAGGCGACCAAGATCAGAGCTGGTGTTCATCTGCTGGTCGCCTCCTTTCGGTCGTTATGGGTCGACGTCTACCGCAAATTAGTGGCCGAGGCCACCGAGGTCAAGGGGTCGGCCTCGGCATCTCGATCGAGAACCGATCGGATTGCGCCAAGTCGGCAAGAACACCGCCGAGGCCACCGACGAGCGGCCGCACGCCCCGCCATGACCCGAGCAACAGAAAACCCCAGGTCATCGACTATCCGACCTGGGGTTTTAATGGAGCCGCCTTCGGGATTCGAACCCGAGACCTACGCATTACGAGTGCGTTGCTCTGGCCATCTGAGCTAAGGCGGCGCGCTGTCCGCACTATGGTGCGATCAGCAACGTCGGTAAGTCTACACAGTTTCCGAGGTGCTCCGTACCAGCCCCTCGACGGCCCCGGAGTGCGGCGGGAGCGCGGCGCACCGGGGCCGTAGAAACCGGCTCTCAGCAGCGCTTATCGCGGGTGGGCGGGGTTCCGCGGAGGAGGTACGCGTTGATCGTCCGGTCGATGCACGCGCTGCCTCGACCGTACGCCGTGTGGCCGTCCCCCTCGTAGGTGAGAAGGCGGGCGGAGGAGAGCTGGCGGGAGAGGGCCTTGGCCCAGCGGTACGGGGTCGCGGGGTCGCGGGTGGTACCGACGACGACGATCGGGGCCGCACCCTTCGCCTCGATGCGGCGCGGCTCGCCGGTCGGGGCCACCGGCCAGTACGCGCAGTTCAGAGTGGCCCAGGCGAGCCCCTCACCGAAAACGGGGGACGCCTTCTCGAAGGCGGGGAGTGCCTTGCGGACGTCGTCGGGGGTGGCGAAGGCCGCCGGGAGATCCAGGCAGTTCACGGCCGCGTTGGCGAACATCAGGTTCGTGTAGCGGCCGTCGCCGTCGCGCTCGTAGTAGCTGTCGGACAGGGCGAGCAGGCCGGCGCCGTCGTTCTCCTTCATCGCCTCGGACAGCGCGTCCCGCAGCTGCGCCCACGCCCCCTCGTCGTACATCGCCGCGATCACGCCGGTCGTGGCGAGGGACTCGCCGAGTGCACGGCCGTCCGTGTCGCCGGTCGGGATGGGCTTCGCGTCGAGCTTCTTGAAGAAGGCGTTGAGGTTCTTGCCCACCTCGGCGGCCTTCGTGCCCAGCGGGCAGTCCCGCTGTCGCACACAGTCCCGCGCGAACGCCCGGAACGCCGCCTCGAAGCCCGCCGTCTGGTCGAGGTTCATCCTGCGTGCGGGCAGGGAGGGGTCCATCGCGCCGTCCAGCACGAGCCGGCCCACCCGGTTCGGGAAGAGCCCGGCATACGTCGCCCCGAGGAAGGTGCCGTACGACGCCCCCACGTACGTCAGCTTCTCGTCCCCCAGCGCCGCCCTCAGGATGTCCATGTCCCGGGCCGCCTCCGTGGTGGAGAGGTGGCGCAGCACGCCGGGCGCGTCCGCCCCGCAGCCTTCCGCGAACCTCTTGTACGCGACGACGAGCTCGTCGGTCTCCTTCGCGTCGTCGGGCGTGAAGTCCGTCTGCGTGTATGTGTCCATCGCCCGCCCGCCGAGGCATTTGACGGGCTCGCTGTGGGCGACTCCGCGCGGGTCGACCGCGACCATGTCGTAGCGGGCGCGCACGCCGGCCGGGTAGCCCATCCCGGCGTACTGCTGCAGGTAGCCGACCGCCGAGCCGCCCGGTCCGCCCGGGTTCACGAGCAGCGACCCGAGCCGCTCCCGCGGTTCGGTCGCCTTCTTGCGGGCCACGGCGAGCCGGATGCTCCCGGCCTCCGGCTTCGCGTAGTCGAGCGGCGCCCTCATAGTGGCGCACTGGAAGCCGGGCGCCCCGCAGCTGCGCCAGGTCAGCCTCTGTCCGTAGTACGGCGCGAGCGCGTCCGGTGTCGCCTGCGGCAGCGCGGCCAGGGCCGCCTCGGCCGCGGGCCTTCCCGGGTTCGCCGACCCTGTCGACCCACCGGACGTACAGGCGGAGACGATCATCGCGGCGGCGGCGAGGAAGGCACCGGCCGTGCGGATTCGCCAAGGGCTTGAGCGGCTGTTGCGTTGGCGGCCGTGCCCGGTCGGGCTCGGGTCCGGGCTGACTGGAGAGCTGCGCCTGGTGTGCATCTGGCGAGCGTAACTCTGTGCAGTGGATTGGATGCCCTGCGTGCACATCGCGGCTCGTACGAGTTACATGGTCAACCTCCTGTTGATCACTTGTGGGGCGAGGGGAAGTGCGTCGGGTGGGCCCGGGAGCCCCGGGGGGAGAGCACCCCGGCGGGAGTACGAGTGCGTCGGATGGGGTCTCACGCACGCCGGGGCAGCGCGGTGCGAGGGCCCGACAACTCAACGAGGGCCGTAACTACGCGCACGGCCGTGCAACGGTGGCGCAGGCCCGGGCATCCGACCCCGAGACCCGACATCCGGCCCTGAGCCCCGGCAACCAGCCCCGAGGCCCCGCCCCTCAGCCCGCTCTCAGCGCCATCGTCATCGCCTCCACCGCCAGCAGCGGCGCCACATTGCGGTCCAGGGCGTCACGGCAGGCGGCGATCGCCTCGATGCGGCGGAGGGTGGCCTCCGGGGCGCTGTCGCGGGCGAGGCGTTGCAGGGCGTCCTCGGCGTCGGTGTTGGCGAGGGCGACGCGGGAGCCGAGCTGGAGGGCGAGGACGTCGCGGTAGAAGGCGGTGAGGTCGGTCAGGGCGAGGTCGAGACTGTCGCGCTGCGTCCGCGTACGGCGCCGCTTCTGCTTGTCCTCCAACTCCTTCATCACGCCCGCCGTACCGCGCGGCATCCTGCCGCCCTGGGCCGCACCGAGCGCAGCCTTCAGCTCCTCGGTCTCCTTGCCGTCCATCTCCTCGGCGAGCTGCTTGGCGTCCTCGCTGGCGGCGTCCACGAGTTCCTGCGCGGCCTTGAGGCAGCCGCCGACGTCACCGAGGCGCATCGGCAGCTTGAGGACGGAGGCCCGGCGCTCGCGGGCTGCCGGGTCGGTGGCCAGTCGGCGGGCCCGGTCGACATGGCCCTGGGTGGCGCGTGCCGCCGCTGCGGCCACGTCGGGCTCGATGCCCTCTCGCCGTACGAGCATGTCGGCCACGGCGTCGACCGACGGAGTGCTCAGGTTCAGGTGGCGGCAGCGGGAGCGGATCGTGGGCAGGACGTCCTCGATGGAGGGGGCGCAGAGCAGCCAGACCGTGCGGGGGGCGGGCTCCTCCACGGCCTTCAGCACGGCGTTGGCCGACTTCTCGTTCAGCCGCTCGGCGTCCTCGACGAGGATGATCTGCCAGCGGCCGTTCGCCGGCGAGGTGAACGACTTTCGGACGGTGTCCCGCATGTCGTCGGCGAGGATCTGGGTTCCGACGGCGGCGACGGTGGTGACGTCGGCGTGCGTGCCGATGAGCGCCGTATGGCATCCGTCGCAGAAACCGCATCCAGGGGCGCCGCCCAGCGCCCGGTCCGGGCTGACGCACTGCAACGCGGCGGCGAAGGCCCGCGCCGCCTGGTTCCGGCCCGCCCCGGGGGGCCCCGTGAACAGCCAGGCGTGCGTCATCTTGGACGCCTCGGGGGGTGGTGCGTCGGCGGCAGCGGCGGTGACCAGCGCGTCGGCGTCCCGAGCGGCAGCGCCCAGCTGCTCACTCACCCTCTCCTGGCCGACCAGGTCGTCCCATACCGTCATGGGTCACGCCGCCCTTCGCTCACATTTCGCGGTGCGAGATCCATTGTGCGCGGCACCACTGACAACGGGGGCCAGCCAACGGCAACGGGGGCCGGGTGGGCGGAAGTACCAGCAGCCGCGGGCGTCCGCCAGCGCGACACCACAGTCGGCGCCGGTGAGCGGACCGACGCGAGCGATGCGGCCGACGCGGCAACGCGGCCGAGCACCAACGCCGTCCAGCTCACCGACCAACCTCAACGCCGCCACCCAGCTCACCGACCAACCTCACGCCGACGCCCGGCTCACCGACGTCAGCGCTGCCGCCCCCGCCCCCGGCCGCCCTCGTCGTCGTACTCGTCCTCATGCGGGCCCAGCAGCTCGTCCGCCAGCGTCGGCAGATCGTCCAGCGGTGTCTCCTCGGCCCAGTCGGACCGGGCTCGGCGCCGTGGTGTGCCCGTGTCGTCGACCTGGGGCATCTCGCGCGTACGTTCCTCGTCCCGGAAGTAGCCGGGCGGAACCCGACCCTCGGACTCGTCCGCCGGCACGGGAGGCAGTACGGCCGTCTCATCCGCGGCACCCGGAGGAACCGGCGGCAGCACCGCCGTCTCGTCGGCCGCACCCGGCGCCACGGGAGGCAGGACGGTCGTCTCGTCCGCGGCACCCGGCGCCACCGGCGGCAGCACCGTCGTCTCGTCGGCCGGACCCGAAGGCGCCGGCGGCTGCGGCAGCCTCGTGGTCACCTCGGACTCGGATTCCCGCGCGGCACGGTCACGGGGCGGCCGTTCCTCGTCGCGCACCGGCCGCAACACGGTCGTCTCGTCGTTCGACGCCCCGGAAGGCGCCTTCCCCGGCGTCACCACGGGCGTGGGAACCGTCGCCGCATCCCCGTGCTGCGTACCGGATCCGGGCCCCGTCGACTTCGGCCCCGCCTCCGCCGCGGCCGCCGCCTGCTCGGCCAGCCGGCGTGCCTCCTCGGCCCGCAGCAGAGCCTCTTCCGCCTTGCGCTGCTTCTCCAGGCGGACCGCCTCCGCCTCGGCGCGCAGCCGGGCCTCTTCCTCGGCCTGCTTGCGGCGCCGGTCCTCCTCGGCCTTGCGGCGCGCTTCCTCCTCGGCGCGCACCTTCTCCTCCGCGAGGAGCCGCTGCCGCTCCTCCTCGGCCCGCTTGCGCGCTTCCTCGGCCCGCTGCCGGGCCTCCTCCGCCTGCCGCTCGGCCTCGCGGCGCTGTGCCTCCTCCAGCTCGCGCCGCTTGCGCTCCTCCTCCTCGGCGCGCAGCCGGGCGAGCTGCTCCTGGCGCTCGCGCTCCAGGCGCTCCTCCTCGGCCTTGCGGGCGGCCTCTTCCTCGGCCTTGCGACGGGCCTCCTCCTCGGCCTTGCGGCGCGCTTCCTCCTGCGCCTGGATCTCCGCCTCGGACAGCGGCAGCATCTGGTCGAGCCGGTGCCGGACGACCGTGGTCACGGCTTCCGGCTCCTGGCCCGCGTCCACCACCAGGTACCGGCCGGGGTCGGCCGCGGCCAGCGTCAGGAATCCGGAGCGCACACGCGCGTGAAACTCGGCCGGCTCCGACTCCAGCCGGTCCGGTGCCTCGGTGAACCGCTCGCGGGCGACCTCCGGCGAGACGTCCAGCAGCACGGTCAGATGCGGTGCGAGTCCGTTTGTCGCCCAGCGGTTGATGCGGGCGATCTCCGTCGGCGACAGGTCGCGGCCCGCCCCCTGGTAGGCGACCGAGGAGTCGACGTAGCGGTCCGAGATCACGACCGCGCCGCGCTCCAGCGCGGGCCGGACCACCGTGTCCACGTGCTCCGCGCGGTCCGCCGCGTACAGCAACGCCTCCGCGCGGTGCGACAGCCCGGCGCTCGACACGTCCAGCAGGATCGAGCGCAGCCGCTTGCCGACCGGCGTCGCGCCCGGTTCGCGCGTGACGACGACCTCGTGGCCCTTGCCCCGGATCCACTCGGCGAGCGCCTCGGCCTGAGTGGACTTGCCGGCGCCGTCGCCGCCCTCCAGGGCGATGAAGAAGCCGGTCGTGGCGGGCACCTGCTCGGGGTCGTCCCCGCCGAGCACCGCGTCCCGCAGGTCCTTCCGCAGCGGCACGCCGGAACGGTCGTCGACCTTGGCCAGCACCAGCACGGCCACCGGCAGCAGCAGCGCCCCGACCAGCATCAGCGTGAACGCCGCGCCGCCGTGCGCGAAGACGAACTTGCCGCTCTCCAGCCGGTGCGGCCCGATGAGCGCGGCCACCAGCGGGGCGATCACCGAACCGAGCGCCACGCACACGCGTACGACCGCGTGCAGGTGCTCCGTGGTGCGCGGCCGGCGGAATTCCTCGGCCTCCTGGTCGAGCAGGGTGTGCCCGGTGTTGGCGGACACACCCGCGCCGATCCCGGCCAGCGCGAGGATCAGCAGCACGGTGGTGACGTCCGGGACGAGTCCCGCGGCCAGCAGCGCGATGCCGGTGAAGGCGATCGCCAGCGCCAGCAGGCGGCGCCGCGACAGGGCGGGCAGCACGGCGGGCGCCGTACGGATGCCGACGACCACGCCGCCGGTCAGCACGAGCACCAGCAGGCCGTACAGCACCGGCCCGCCGCCCAGGTCCTTGGCGTGCAGGACGGCCACGGCGACCACGGCGGACACCGCCCCGGCGACCGCGGCGCAGGCGAGCACGAGCAGCGGGATCGCACCGGTACGGCCCTTGTCGACGCCGGAGCCGGTCTTCGGCCGGCGCAGCCCCTCCAGCGGCGACCGCGCGCGCGGGGTGCGCGTGTCGGGCAGCTCCAGGAAGGTCAGCACGGACAACGACGCGGCAAACAGACCGGCCGCGACATACGACGCGAGGGCCGCCTGGTGCTGCTCGAACCAGTCGAGCCCGGCACCTAGCAGGTTGTTGAGCAGGGCGGCGGCGACGAGTGCGGCGGCGCCCAGCGGGATCGCCACGAAGCCCGTACGCAGCGACAGGCGGCGCAGCGCGTCCATGTGGTCCGGCAGCGGTCGGACCGTCGCGCCCTCCGGCGGCGGGGGCGGCAGCAGCGCGGGCGCCGCGCTCTCCCGGCACACCGTCCAGAAGCGCTCGGCGACGCCGGTCACGAAGACGGTCACCAGGAGGACCGCCAGCGCGCTGTCCGGCGTCCAGTCGATCCACAGCGGCGCGACGATCAGCAGGGCGACCCGCAGGCCGTCCGCGCCGACCATGGTCCAGCGCCGGTCGAGCGGGCCTTCCTGCGAGGTCAGCGAGGTCAGCGGGCCGAGGAGTACGGCGCCGAAGAGCAGCGTCGCCAGGATGCGCACGCCGAAGACGGTCGCCACTGCGAACGCCACGCCTCGGTATCCGCCGCCGAACGAGCCCTCGGCGATCGCCGCCTGCAGGGCGAGCAGGACCAGCACCAAAAGGGCGAGGATGTCGCCGACACCGCCCACCAACTGCGCGCTCCACAGCCGTTTGAGCTGCGGTCGGCGCAGCAGGGCACGGACGGCGCGCTCGCGGGAATCCGCTGCGAAGGCGTCGTCGGAAGCGGTGTCGGGCGCCGTTGGCTCGTCGGCTCGGGTCATGCTTTCAGCCTATCGGGACGCACTGACAGCCCGACGCGCGCGCCCGAACGTACGCCCGCCCCGACACCAAACTGATGCCGAGGCGTTCGTTTTGCGAACCGGAAGTGAAGAACCGGACCGTCAACCGGCCCCGGTCAGGACCCGGTTGGTCCCGAGCGAGGGCGGTTCAGTCCTCCGCCGCCGACTTGGAAGCCGTCGCCTTCTTGGCGGCCGTCTTCTTCGCCGTCGTCTTCGCGGCCGTGGTCGTCTTCTTCGCCGCGGTCTTCTTCGCAGCCGTCTTCTTGGCCGGGGCCTTCTTGGCGGTCGTCTTCTTCGCGGCGGTCTTCTTCGCAGCCGTCTTCTTGGCGGGCCCCTTCGCGCGCTTCTCGGCGAGCAGCTCGAAGCCGCGCTCCGGGGTGATCTCCTCGACGCTGTCGCCGGAGCGCAGGGTCGCGTTGGTCTCCCCGTCGGTGACGTACGGCCCGAAGCGACCGTCCTTGACGACGACCGGCTTCTTGCTGACCGGGTCCTCGCCCAGCTCCTTCAGCGGCGGCTTGGCGGCCGCGCGGCCCCGCTGCTTGGGCTGGGAGTAGATCTCCAGCGCCTCTTCGAGGGTGATGGTGAAGAGCTGCTCCTCGGTCTGCAGCGAGCGCGAGTCCGTGCCCTTCTTCAGATACGGCCCGTAGCGGCCGTTCTGCGCGGTGATCTCCTGGCCCTCGGCGTCGGCACCGACGACCCGCGGCAGCGACATCAGCTTGAGCGCGTCGTCCAGCGTCACCGTGTCCAGCGACATCGACTTGAACAGCGAGGCCGTACGCGGCTTCACGGCGTTCTTGCCGGTCTTCGGGGTGCCCTCGGGGAGCACCTCGGTGACATACGGGCCGTAGCGGCCGTCCTTGGCGACGATCGCGTGGCCGGAGATCGGGTCGGTGCCCAGCTCGAAGTCACCGCTGGGCTTGGCCAGCAGTTCCTCGGCCAGCTCGACGGAGAGCTCGTCGGGCGCCAGGTCCTCGGGGATGTCGGCGCGCTGGTGGTTCTCGGAGTCCTTCTCACCGCGCTCGATGTACGGGCCGTAGCGGCCGACCCGCAGCACGATGTCGTTGCCCACCGGGAACGACGACACCTCGCGCGCGTCGATCGCGCCCAGGTCCGTCACCAGCTCCTTGAGGCCACCGAGGTGGTCCCCGTCGCCGTTGCCGGCGTCGGCCGCGCCGCCGTTGTGGGTGCCCTCGCCGAAGTAGAAGCGCTTCAGCCACGGCACGGACTGGGCCTCACCGCGGGCGATGCGGTCGAGGTCGTCCTCCATCCTGGCGGTGAAGTCGTAGTCGACGAGCCGGCCGAAGTGCTTCTCCAGGAGGTTGACCACGGCGAACGACAGGAAGGACGGGACGAGTGCCGTGCCCTTCTTGAACACATAGCCGCGGTCGAGGATCGTGCCGATGATCGACGCGTACGTCGACGGGCGGCCGATCTCGCGCTCTTCCAGCTCCTTGACCAGGGAGGCCTCGGTGTAGCGGGCCGGGGGCTTGGTGGCGTGCCCGTCGACCGTGATCTGCTCGGCGCTGAGGGCGTCGCCCTCGCTGACCTGCGGCAGCCGGCGCTCGCGGTCGTCCAGCTCGGCGTTCGGGTCGTCGGCGCCCTCGACGTAGGCCTTCAGGAAGCCGTGGAAGGTGATCGTCTTGCCGGAGGCGCTGAACTCGACGTCGCGTCCGTCGGCCGCCGTGCCGCCGATCTTGACGGTGACCGAGTTACCGGTCGCGTCCTTCATCTGGGAGGCGACGGTCCGCTTCCAGATCAGCTCGTAGAGCCTGAACTGGTCGCCGGTCAGCCCGGTCTCGGCAGGGGTGCGGAAGCGGTCGCCGGAGGGGCGGATCGCCTCGTGCGCCTCCTGCGCGTTCTTGACCTTGCCGGCGTACGTGCGCGGGGCGGACGGCAGGTAGTCGGCGCCGTACAGCTGCGTGACCTGGGCGCGAGCGGCCGCGACGGCGGTGTCGCTCAGCGTCGTGGAGTCCGTACGCATGTAGGTGATGTAGCCGTTCTCGTACAGCTTCTGCGCGACCTGCATGGTGGCCTTCGCACCGAAGCCGAGCTTGCGGCTGGCCTCCTGCTGCATCGTTGTCGTACGGAACGGGGCGTACGGCGAGCGGCGGTAGGGCTTGGACTCGACGGACCGGACGGCGAACCGCGTCTGCTCCAGGGCGGCGGCGAGGGCGCGGGCGTTCGCCTCGTCGAGGTGCAGGGTGTTCGCGCTCTTGAGTTGTCCCAGGGAGTCGAAGTCGCGGCCCTGCGCGACCCGCCTGCCGTCGACGGTCTGCAGGCGGGCGACCAGCGACGACGGGTCCGACGGGTCCCCCGCGCGGCCGGTCGCGAAGGTGCCTGTCAGATCCCAGTACTCGGCAGAACGAAACGCGATGCGCTCGCGTTCCCGCTCCACCACGAGTCGTGTGGCGACCGACTGGACACGGCCGGCCGACAGGCGCGGCATGACCTTCTTCCACAGGACCGGCGAGACCTCGTAGCCGTAGAGCCGGTCGAGGATGCGGCGGGTCTCCTGGGCGTCGACCAGCTTCTGGTTGAGCTGGCGCGGGTTGGCCACGGCGGCCTGGATCGCGGTCTTGGTGATCTCGTGGAAGACCATCCGCTTGACCGGGACCTTGGGCTTGAGCACCTCCTGGAGGTGCCAGGCGATGGCCTCGCCCTCGCGGTCCTCATCGGTGGCGAGGTAGAGCTCGTCGGATTCCTTCAGCAGGTCCTTGAGCTTCTTGACCTGGGCCCGCTTGTCGGCGTTCACCACATAGATCGGCTCGAAGTCGTGTTCGACGTCCACACCGAGGCGGCGGACCTCACCGGTGTACTTCTCGGGCACCTCCGCGGCGCCGTTGGGGAGGTCGCGGATGTGCCCGACGCTCGCTTCGACTACGTAGCCGGGGCCCAGGTAGCCCTTGATCGTCTTCGCCTTGGCAGGCGACTCGACGATGACGAGTCGGCGGCCGCCCTGTGCGGTCTCGCTGGTCGGGGACAACTTCGCTCTTCTCTCCGGTCGACGCTGGGGCCTCCCCAGGGTCGCTTGGCTCCCGGGGGCGGGTGGTGGTGACGCTGCGGAGTGTGACGGTACATCCCGCCCCGTTGTCAAACGGGAAAAGCCCGCAACGGCCACTCGAACGGTAACCCGACTTCCGCCATTCCTGCCGCCCGGAGTGCTCACCGGCCTTTTCGAGCCTTTCCGGAAGAGGCCCTCCCAATTATCGGCCGCCCAGCTCGCGGGCCGTTCTCACAGGCGGGTGAAGCACCACGTTCCGAGGATCAGCGCGATCACCGAGGCAAGGCCCGCGAGTGTCGCCGATGCGACGGGGCTCACACCGTGAGCGACGGGCTGACGCTGTCGTACCCGGACCGCCGTCCATGCCAGCAGCCCACCTCCGAACAGGGCGAACACGACCCCCGCGAAGATCGCCGGTCCCCTTTCCATGGTTCCGTTCGCCCCTTTTCTCCTGTCCGCGAGTGCCCAGCCCGGCGAGGCTGACACGCGCGGACGGCGCACAGGCGAACCTCAGGTGAACGCGGGGCCGACACGGCGGTGGACTCCGGAAGCCCGACGGACCGCGTCCGCCACGACAGCCCCAAGGGACCCATCGATCCCATAGGAGCCATTGCCCTGGTGGGCCTCACAGACCTCAGAGACCTCATGGACCTCATGGACCTTGTTGACCTCACGGATCTCATGGGTCTCCTGGATGTCATGGGTGTCACCCGCCTCAGACCTGACCGGGCGCGGGTATCTCCGGTCCTGTTCCCAGTTCTCGTCCTCCGCGTCCGAGATCCGGCCATAGACCGTGGCGCTCCGGACCCGGCGCCCAGACCGACTCGAATTTGTTGCCGCACAGCTTGGCTGCGTTGTCGGAACCGTTCTTGTGGCTCATTTCCCCGGGCGCCTGAACAGTGCCCATGACCTGGTCGGTGTGGGGTTTGGCGCAGTCGATCAACGGGGCGTTGTATCCGTCCTCCTGTTCCGTCCGTTCCATCTGTTCCACGTAGACCCAGCAGTCGCCGACGCTCATCTGACCGACCCACAGGTTCTCGCCGTCGTCCCGGAATCGGCCCACCTCGCCGCCTGTCGCGGCATGCCGCCCGAGTACGAGACATGGCGTAACCGCCTGCACACACTCCCCCGTCTCCAGCGGCTCGGTGAGCCCCACGACTTCGCTGTACGGATACACCGGCCCGGTCGGAGAGGCCGCGGCCCTCCACGGCGGTGTAGAGCGTGGCGCCGAGGGAGAAGGAGAAGAGGTCGGCGGCCGGGGTGGGCGGTTCGCCACAGGCGCTTTCCGGGGCGAGGTAGCCGGGGGTGCCGAACGGGCTCGCGGCGGCCGTGAGCCGGGGCTCGCGGGACTCGGGCCGGAGGGCGATGCCGTAGTCGGTGAGCGGCACGCGCGCGTAGGGGGCGCCCGAAGCGCCCAGCGCGTGAAGGATGTTGGCCGGTTTCACTTCCCTGTGGAGGATGCCGATCCGGTGCCCGGCGGTCAGCGCGTCGAGTACGGCGAGTCCGACGTGGGCCACCTGAACAGGCGTCAGCGGCCCTGAACGCCGTACGACCGCCGTGGAGATCCACAGCGTCCGGCGCGCGGCCCACACCCCCGCGCCGAGCGTCCGCAGCAGCCGGTACCGGCCGCTGATGCCCCTGCCTTCGCCGTGCTCCGACGTCTCCCCCGCCATCACGCCTCCCCCGAGCCGAGACAGCGCGCCTCCCCCGAGGACGCGTCGATTCCGTGTCTCGAAGGTAGCTTCGCACCCACCACTGACAGGAGACCTTTTCGTGAGCAATCCCATCAGATCGGACGCATGGCATCAGAGGGGACAAAATACCTCGGGCGCGACACGGGCGACGCAGGCTCTCATCGGGCAGGGCAGGGCCACGTCAGGCAGAGCAAGGCCGCGCAGGCTCCCCGCGGCGCGACCCCAGTCAGGTCACCGTGCCGGTTCGAGGAACCCCTGCTCCACCAGCAGCCGGATCTGTGCGGGCGTGCGGTCGCGCAGCAACACCGGGTCCTCGCCCATCAGTTGGGCGATCGCGTCCAGAATGCGGCCCGCGCTCAGCGAACCGTCGCACACGCCCGCGAATCCCGCGCCCACCGTGTCCACCTGGGTGGCCCGCCGCATACCGCGGTGCTGGCGCAGCACCACGTGCTCGGGGTCCTCGGCACCGGGCAGCCCGACCTGCTCCTGCACGACCTCGCCGACGAGCCTGAAATGGTCCTCCAGCAGGGCCGCGTCATCGCGGGCGCGCAGGTAGTCGACCCGGTCGAAGTGCGCCCGGACCACGTCCCCGAGCGGCTGCTCGACCGGATGCGGCCACTCCTCCGCGACGATCGAGGGCACGGCGGCCGACGCCTTCCGCAGGGTGATCCACCCGAACCCGACGGCCTTCACCTTGCGCGCCTCGAACTCATCCAGCCACGCGTCGTACCGCGCCTGGTACTCGGCCGGGTCACCCCGGTGGTCACCGGCGTCCCTGAGCCACAGCTCGGCGTACTGAGTGACGTCCTGGACCTCGCGCTGCACGATCCAGGCGTCGCACCCGCGCGGCACCCACGACCGCAGCCGGTCCTGCCAGTCCTCCCCCTCCACGTGCTGCCAGTTGGCGAGGAACTGCGCGAACCCGCCCTCGCTCAGCCGCTCCCCCGCTCCCTGAACGACCGACCGGCACAGATCGTCCCCGCCCATCCCGCCGTCGCGGTACGTCAGCCGGGCGGCAGGTGAGATCACGAAGGGCGGGTTGGACACGATCAGGTCGTAGGTCTCGCCGTTCTTGAGCGGTTCGAACAGCGAACCCTCCCGCAGATCGGCGGCCGGGGCGGCGGACAGCGCGAGCGTCAGCGCGGTGATGTGCAGCGCGCGCGGGTTGAGGTCGGTCGCCGTCACGCGCGTGGCGTGCTGCGCGGCGTGCAGCGCCTGGATGCCGGAACCGGTGCCGAGGTCCAGGGCGGAGGCGACGGGCGTACGGACGGTGATGCCGGCGAGGGTCGTGGAGGCGCCGCCGACACCCAGGACGACACCCTCGTCCTTGCTGCCGATGCCGCCCGCACCGCCGACGGCACATCCGAGGTCGGACACGATGAACCAGTCCTCGCCGCCGGGCCCGCCGTAAGGGCGTACGTCGACGGTCGCGGCGAGGTCGTCGTCGGAGTCACCCCCGACCCGCACCAGCCAGCCGCTCTCCAGGAGGGCGTCGACGGGCAGAACGTCCGCCACGCGCGCGTGCGACACGGGCTGCTGCAGCAGGAAGAGGCGTACGAGCGCCTCCAGTGGTGTGTCTCCGCGGGTCGCCCGGAGCGCGGGCACGGTCTCGCTCCGGGCGAGCGCCGTGTACGCGGGCGCACCGAGCAGTTCGAGCAACCCGTCGGCGGTGAAGGAGGCCCTGAGCAGGGCCTCCCGCAGCCGGGCGGCGACATCGGGGCGGTCGGAGGCGGGCAGGGAAGGCAGCGTGGAGTCACTCACGCCCTCATTGTGACGTGTGCCCGCCCCGCGGGGCGGCTCAGCTGCCGGTGCCCCCGGCCGACTCGGACGCCGCGGCGGCCTGCTTGCAGCCCTCCTGGGACGTCAGCGCCTTCTTGGTGTCGCCCGACTCCAGCTTCTTCAGCGCGTTGACCGCGGTCTTGCGCTGGATCTCGACCTGCTTCATCTCGGCCGACACGTCCTTCAGACCGGACGCGAACTTCGCCTGGTCCTTCGTGTTCAGCCCGTCGACCCGCTTCTTCAGGTCGGCGTAGGCCGCGGAGAGGTCGGTGAGCTGCTTGACGACGTCCTTCTGGACCTTCGCGCCGTCCTCGACGCCCGGAGGCGCCCCTGCAGTGCCGATGAGGCCCGCGCGGGCCTTGTAGCCGTCCGCGAGGTCCTGGAAGGCCTTGGAGTCGGCCTGCTGGAGCTCCTTGGGCGTGCTGGTGGTGTCCTTGGCCGCCTTGGTGATCGCGACGTAGGCGGCGGATATCTTCGCGTTCTGCGCCGGCACGGCGTCGCAGACCTTCTTGGCCCAGGCATCCAGCTCCGGATTGCCCTCGTCGCTCGTGCATCCCGTCAGTGCCAGCGTCAGTACCGCACCGCCGGACAGTGCGACCGCGAGCTTCTTGTTCACCGGTTTGGTCCCTTCCATGGCTCAGCCACGGGACCCTACACGTCGGACGCGGGACGAAAGCACCACGAAAGCCAGGTATGTACGACTTCCCGCTCTTTAGGCCATGCGAGAGAAGCGTCACGGCAAGAGGTGTGAACAAGCACGAGGCGGGCGGGCGGCACGTACTCCTTCTTGTTGGCCGTCTTGGCGGCCAGGTCGGCGGAGTTCTTGATGCCCAGGCCGAG
>NZ_JBHYJA010000011.1:119567-122351 GCF_042740355.1 Streptomyces sp. NPDC059010 | reverse complement strand
CGTTTTCGGCGCACCGCCAGGTGTGAGACACAGCCCGGGGGGGGGGGGCGTCACATAACCCCGCGCCCCCCCCCCGCCCCTTGAACTGGGCCGTCGTAGGACTGCCTACGAGACCACCGCGGGGTCGACCGGTTTGGCCACCCTGTCGGCGTTGCCTTCGTCACCCACGGCGATGCCACGCCGCTTGGAGACATAGACCGCGCCGATGATCACGAGGAGCGAGGCGCCGGCGATCAGGACCCGCACGCCGACGTTCTTGTCCTCGCCGTAGCTGAACTGGATGACCGCGGGCGCGATGAGCAGCGCGACCAGGTTCATCACCTTCAGCAGCGGGTTGATCGCGGGACCGGCGGTGTCCTTGAAGGGGTCGCCGACCGTGTCGCCGATCACCGTCGCGGCGTGGGCCTCGCTGCCCTTGCCGCCGTGGTGGCCGTCCTCGACGAGCTTCTTGGCGTTGTCCCAGGCGCCGCCGGAGTTGGCCAGGAACACCGCCATCAGCGTGCCGGTGCCGATCGCGCCGGCCAGGTAGGCGCCGAGCGCGCCGACACCGAGCGTGAACCCGATGGCGATGGGCGCCATGACCGCCAGCAGACCCGGCGTCGTGAGCTCCCTGAGCGCGTCCTTGGTACAGATGTCGACGACCTTGCCGTACTCGGGCGTCTCGCTGTAGTCCATGATCCCGGGCTTCTCGCGGAACTGCCGCCGCACCTCGTAGACCACGGCACCCGCCGACCGCGACACGGCGTTGATGGCGAGCCCCGAGAAGAGGAAGACGACCGCCGCGCCCGCGATGAGGCCGACGAGGTTGTTGGGCTGAGAGATGTCCATCATCAGGCTCATCGGCGCACCGTCACCGCTGAGTTTCTCGCCCACGTCCCGCGCGCCGGTGGTGATGGCGTCGCGGTACGACCCGAACAGCGCCGATGCCGCCAGGACGGCGGTGGCGATGGCGATGCCCTTGGTGATGGCCTTGGTGGTGTTGCCGACCGCGTCCAGGTTGGTGAGCACCTGGGCGCCCGCGCCTTCGACGTCGCCGGACATCTCGGCGATGCCCTGCGCGTTGTCGGAGACCGGACCGAAGGTGTCCATGGCGACGATCACGCCGACCGTGGTGAGCAGACCGGTGCCGGCCAGCGCCACCGCGAACAGCGCCAGCATGATCGACGTGCCGCCGAGCAGGAACGCCCCGTAGACGCCGAGGCCGATCAGCAGGGCGGTGTAGACGGCCGACTCCAGGCCGACGGAGATGCCGGCGAGGACGACGGTCGCGGGACCGGTCAGCGAGGTCTTGCCGATGTCCATGACCGGACGCCGGTTGGTCTCGGTGAAGTAGCCGGTCAGCTGCTGGATGACGGCCGCCAGCAGGATGCCGATGCCCACGGCGACGAGCGCGAGGATCCGCGGGTCGCCGTTCTTGGCCGCGATCGCCCCGTCGGTGACGCCGTCGAGGTCGGCGTACGACGACGGCAGATAGGCGAACACGGCGACCGCGACGAGCACGAGCGAGATCACCGCGGAGATGAAGAACCCACGGTTGATCGCGGACATGCCGCTGCGGTCGGAGCGGCGCGGGGCCACGGCGAAGATGCCGATCATCGCCGTGATCACGCCGATCGCGGGCACGATCAGCGGGAAGGCGAGTCCGAGGTCACCGAAGGCCGCCTTGCCGAGGATCAGCGCGGCGACCAGGGTCACGGCATACGACTCGAACAGGTCGGCCGCCATGCCCGCGCAGTCGCCGACGTTGTCGCCCACGTTGTCGGCGATGGTCGCGGCATTGCGCGGGTCGTCCTCCGGAATGCCCTGTTCGACCTTGCCGACCAGGTCGGCGCCGACGTCGGCGGCCTTGGTGAAGATGCCGCCGCCGACACGCATGAACATCGCGATCAGCGCGGCACCGAGACCGAATCCTTCGAGCACCTTCGGCGCGTCGGCCGCGTACACCAGCACTACACAGGAGGCGCCCAGCAGGCCGAGCCCCACCGTGAACATGCCGACGACGCCGCCCGTGCGGAAAGCGATCTTCATGGCTTTGTGCGAGACCGCGGTGAGATCCTTTTCCGGCTCTCCAGGCGCCGGAGTCGCTTCCCGTGCGGCCGCGGCGACACGCACATTGCTTCGTACGGCGAGCCACATGCCGATATAGCCGGTGGCTGCCGAGAACGCGGCGCCGATCAAGAAGAACACCGATCGGCCGATGCGCTGATTCCAGTCGTCCGCGGGCAGCAGCATGAGCAGGAAGAACACGACGACGGCGAATGCGCCGAGCGTGCGCAGCTGCCGGGCCAGATAGGCGTTGGCGCCTTCCTGGACGGCTGCCGCGATCTTCTTCATGCTGTCGGTGCCCTCGCCCGCCGCCAGCACCTGGCGTACCAGAACGCCGGCGACGACGAGCGCGGCCAACGCGACGACCCCGATGACCGTCACGATGATCCGGTTGTCGTCGGTCAGTACTGCGGCTGCGAGGGTTGTGGGGTGGTCCAGCTGATGAGGGGTAGAAAGCCCCGCCATTCGTCCTCCTTGACGCTTGGGCTGAGCTCAAGATGTGGACGGATTCTAGGTACCGGAACCTGATCAAAACAGATGGCGGTAAGCGGAATTGGCCTTCTTGTGCCGTTCAGCAAATGATCGACGTCAAGCCACTGAACCCGAAAGTGCTAATGCCCTAAAACCGTTGACGTGAGCATAGGCTCTTGATCGAATTATCGGGAGATTGATCGTGAATTCCTTCACGAATTCCCTGACGTCGCCGGAGAAACGCGAAGGGGCCCTGCTGAGCAGGGC
>NZ_JBHYJA010000011.1:0-119557 GCF_042740355.1 Streptomyces sp. NPDC059010 | reverse complement strand
CCTTTCCATTTGGTATTTATATTTTTTTTGTTTTTTTTTGATTTTAAACAAAACCTCGACCCCCGCCCCCGCGCCCCACCCCCGCGCGGGCCCCCCCGCCCGGCCCCCCCCCCCCCGATGAGGAGGGTGAGACGGGTCGTTCGGGTAGGCCGGTCAGGTGAGCACCGCGGCCGGCGGTGTGGTCGGCCAGGTCATGCGAATCAACCCGCCGTGCTCCCCTGCGGAGACCTCCACGTCGTCGACGAGGCCGCTGATGACCGCGAGGCCCATCTCGTCCTCCTCGGCCTCCACATCGCCGTCGTCGCCCGCGGCGCCGGGTGCCCGCTCGCCGGGAGCGAAGCGCGGCGCCTCGTCGCCGACCTCGATGGAGAACTGTTTCTCCTCCTCGATCAGCGACACCTTCACCGGCGCCGTGATGCCGACGCTCTGATGCAGTCCGACGGCACGGGTGCAGGCCTCGCCGACGGCGAGCCTGACCTCGTCCAGGACGGCCTCGTCCACTCCGGCCCTGCGCGCCACCGCTGCCGCCACCAGTCGGGCGGTCCTGACGTGCTCGGGCAGCGCGCTGAAGCGGAGTTCAACGGTGGCCATGCATCCCCCTCCGAACTACGGGCGTGCTGTCCGGAGGACCGGGCCGCCGAAAGCCCGGTCCCCCTTCTCTTTCAACTTCTGCCGTACCGGGCACGCGCTGTGGCGGACCCAGGTGCGGTGATCAGTCGGTCGCCGCCACCGCTTCCTCGACCGAGGTGTGGATCGGGAACACCTTGGTGAGACCGGTGATGCGGAAGATCTTGAGAATGCGCTCCTGGTTGCAGACCAGGCGCAGGGAGCCCTCATGGGCACGCACACGCTTCAGGCCGCCGACCAGCACGCCGAGCCCGGTGGAGTCGAGGAAGTCCACGCCCTCCATGTCGACGACGAGGTGGAAACTCCCGTCGTTCACCAGCTCGACCAGCTGCTCGCGCAGCTTGGGCGCGGTATATACGTCGATTTCGCCACCGACCTCGACGACCGTACGATCGCCGACGGTACGGGTCGACAGGGACAGGTCCACGGATCCTCCAGCACCTTGCTAATCGAGCGGTCGTCCCTCGGGACACCTCGGCTTGAAGCCCCCAGGACGGTTCGCCAGCCGCGATGGCATTCAATCACTTACCGGCAGGCGTGCACGACGCCTTGGTCCCATTGTCCGTCACGCCAGTGACACACTCGGTGCCGATGGCCAAGAATCACCGATCCGATCGATCCCCGACGGGCCCCGTTTCCCGGGTGGACCCGGGCGCGGTGCTGGGCCGACTCGCCTCGGGGCCGAGTCGGGCTTCGCGCATCACTCATACGGAGCATGTGCCCCCGCGCGAGGGTCGCCATGCCGTCTGGCCGGACCGGATCCGCGCGGAGGTCATCGCCGCGGTGCAGACGGCCGGAATCGAACATCCCTGGGCTCACCAGGCACGCGCCGCCGAGCACGCCCTCGACGGCGACTCCGTGGTCGTCGCCACGGGCACGGCGTCCGGCAAGTCCCTGGCCTACCTCGTACCCGTCCTCTCGACGCTCCTGGACGGTTCCGAGGCCCCCAACGGCCGTGGCGCCACCGCCCTCTACCTCGCTCCGACCAAGGCTCTTGCGGCGGACCAGTGCCGTTCGGTGAAGGAACTTTCACATCCCCTGGGCAATTCTGTACGGCCGGCCGTGTACGACGGCGATACTCCGTTCGAGGAACGGGAGTGGGTCCGCCAGTACGCCAACTACGTCCTGACCAACCCCGACATGCTGCACCGGGGCATACTCCCGTCCCACCCCCGCTGGTCCTCCTTCCTGAAGGCGCTGAAGTACGTCGTCATCGACGAGTGCCACACCTACCGCGGTGTCTTCGGCTCCCACGTCGCCCAGGTCCTGCGCCGCCTACGCCGCCTGTGCGCCCGCTACGGCGCCTCTCCGGTCTTCCTGCTGGCCTCCGCCACCGCCGCCGAACCCGCGGTGGCCGCCCGGCGCCTGACCGGCCTCCCGGTCGTCGAGGTAGCCGACGACGCCTCCCCACGCGGCGAACTGGTCTTCGCCCTCTGGGAGCCCCCGCTCACCGAGATGCAGGGCGAGAAGGGTGCACCCGTCCGGCGTACGGCCACCGCCGAAACGGCCGACCTGCTCACCGATCTGGCGGTACAGGGCATCCGCTCGGTCGCCTTCGTACGTTCCCGGCGTGGCGCCGAGCTGATCTCGGTCATCGCCCAGGAACGCCTCGCCGAAGTAGATCGTTCTCTCGCCCGGCGTGTCGCGGCGTACCGAGGCGGCTATCTCCCCGAGGAGCGCCGCGCCCTGGAGCAGGCCCTCCACTCCGGCGAACTCCTCGGCCTCTCGGCCACCACGGCCCTGGAGCTCGGCATCGACGTCTCCGGCCTGGACGCCGTACTGATCGCCGGATACCCGGGCACGCGCGCCTCCCTGTGGCAGCAGGCGGGCCGGGCCGGCCGCTCCGGGCAGGGCGCGCTGGCCGTCCTGGTCGCCCGCGACGACCCCCTGGACACCTACCTCGTCCACCACCCCGAGGCCCTGTTCGACCGTCCGGTGGAGTCGACGGTCCTCGACCCCGACAACCCGTACGTCCTGGCCCCGCACCTGTGCGCGGCCGCCGCGGAAATCCCGCTGACGCACGAGGACTTGGCGCTGTTCGGCCCGGCAGCCGAAGGACTGCTGCCGCAGCTGGAGGCCGCGAGGCTGCTGCGCCGCCGTACGAAGGCCTGGCACTGGACACGCCGGGAACGGGCCGCCGACCTGACCGACATCCGCGGTGAGGGCGGCCGCCCGGTCCAGGTCGTCGAGTCCGGGACGGGACGGCTGCTCGGCACGGTGGACGCGGGCGCCGCGCACAGCACGGTGCACGAGGGCGCGGTCCATCTGCACCAGGGCCGCACGTATCTCGTCCGCTCCCTCGACCTGGAGGACTCGGTCGCCCTGGTCGAGGAGGCCGCCCCGCCGTATTCGACGGTCGCCCGGGACACGACCGCGATCGCCGTCCTGGAGACGGACATCGAGGTCCCGTGGGGCGACGGGCGCCTCTGCTACGGCTCCGTCGAAGTCACCAACCAGGTGGTCTCCTTCCTGCGGCGCCGGCTGATCACCGGCGAAGTACTGGGCGAGACGAAGCTCGACCTCCCTCCTCGTACGCTGCGCACCCGAGCGGTGTGGTGGACGGTCACCGAGGACCAGTTGGACGAGGCCCGGATCAACCCGGAGATCCTCGGCGGCGCCCTGCACGCCGCCGAGCACGCGTCCATCGGCCTGCTCCCCCTCTTCGCGACCTGCGACCGCTGGGACATCGGCGGAGTCTCGATCCCGCTCCACCCCGACACGCTGCTCCCCACGGTCTTCGTCTACGACGGTCACCCGGGCGGCGCGGGCTTCGCCGAGCGCGCCTTCCACACGGCCCGCTCCTGGCTCACTGCCACCCGCCAGGCCATCGCCTCCTGCGAGTGCGACGCCGGCTGCCCGTCCTGCATCCAGTCCCCCAAGTGCGGCAACGGCAACGATCCGCTGCACAAGAGGGGGGCGGTGCGGTTGCTGACGGTGCTGTTGCGGGGGGCGGCGGAGGGGGAGGGTGATCTGGCGGGGGGTGGGGGTGCTCCTGTTGGGGGTGCGGGTGCTCCGGCTGGGGATGGGGTGACACCGACTGACGGTGCGGGTGCCCCGGCTGGAGATGGGGTCACGCCGACTGGAGGTGCGGGCACCCCGGCTGAGGATGGGGTTACGCCAACTGGGGGCGGGGTTACCCCGGTCGGCAACGGCATTGCCCCAGCCGAGGGGTCGGTCAACGGGCCGGCGTCGGCAGAGCCGCACCCTCAGGGCCGAACGGCGGAGGCGACGGCGGGGGCCCTGCCGGCGGAGTCCCCGTCAGCAGAAGCTCCGTCGGCAGGGGCGCCGTCGGCAAAGCCGGGCCCGTCCGCGGAGGCCCCGTCGGCAAGGCCAGGCCCGCAGGTCCCGCCCGTGCCCTGACCTCTGCGGCGAACGGCCCCCGGCCCGACGCCGCGGTCACGTCCGAGACCTCACCCACCACCTCGCACCGCACGAGCCGCACACCCTGTGCCCGAGCCACCCGCTCCGCCCGGCCACAGGCCGCCGTACCGCCCTCCGCCCAGTGATCCGCCGCCGCAAGCGCCGCGAGATCCGCACCGCCGGCCGCATGGTGCCGGGTCACGGCCGCCTGGCCCAGGGCGAGTACGGCGCCGAAGACGACACACAGCACGGCGAGGACGCTGACGCTCCAGACGGTGGCGGAACCTCGGTCGGAGCACGGCTGGGCAGCGGGTTCCCGGGCCTTGGGGCGACCGGTGGCGGGCTTCCGGTTCGTACGCCTGTCGGTGAGGGAGCCCAAGCGCCGCTCGACGCCCGGGACGGAGGCGGGGGCGGAGGCGGGGGCGTGACCAGAGCGCAGACCGCCCCCTGCTACGCCGGAACGCCGACCGCCCGCCGCCACACCGGAACGCCGACCGCCCGCCGCCACACCGGAACGCCGACCGCCTGCCGCCACACCAGAACGTCGGCCGCCCGCCACCGCGCGACCGAGGCGCCGGTCGGCGACAGCCCCCCGGCCCGCTGCGAAGCCTCCGCTCATGTCCCCGCCCCCACGCTCTCCTCCGCCGCCGCCACGGCCTCCTCCCGTACCTCGAAGGGCAGCCCGCGCAGCAACGACGGCCTGGCCACTACGACCACGCGAACCTCGCCCCCTTCCCGGTCGACCGTGACCCTCGCATCGCGCGGTGCCGCCTCACGGGTCACCTCGATGACCGCGTCGGCCGGATCCTGTCGTGCCGCCGCGCGGGCGCCCGTCCGGGCCGCGTCCACACACTGGATCTGGACGGCCATCACGAGCAGCCCCCACACCAGCGCCATCGCGAACATCACCAGCACGGGCAGCACCACAGCCGACTCCGCCGTCACGAACCCCCGGTCCGACCCCCAGGCCGACGCCCGGTCGGACCCCCGCACGCTCTCCCCCTCACATCCGCGCATCGAGCGCCTGCTTCACGATGGCCTGCAGTTCCGCGCTGACCTCCCCGCTCGTCACGACCTTGTAGAGCACCACGGCGAACGCAACCGCCGCGACGATCCCCATCGCGTACTCGGAGGTGACCATCCCCGCATCCCTCCGCGCCCCGCGCACCCTGCACACCAGCGCACGCATCCGCGTCCGTACCACCTTGTACATCTCAACCCCCGTGCATCTCAGTCCTGTTGCTGATCGACCGCCAACCGGCTGCTAGCCAGCTGCTAGCCGGCTGCTGCCGACTTCCGAACTCCGAGCTCGAACTCCATGCCCTCTTCCTGCGGCCGTTGCCGCCCTCACGCCGTCACCCCGTCATCCACCACCCCCTCCCAGCACCCCACCCGCAAGCCCGATCACCACCGGCGCGACACCGACCGAGATGAACGCGGGCAAGAAGCACAGCCCCACCGGCGCGCTGACCATGACTGCCGCCCGTCTGGCCCGTTCCGTCGCCGCGCGCGTCCAGCCGGCGCGAGCATCCGAGGCGACCCGCGCGACCGGTCCGGCCGCCGGAAGCCCCGACACATCGGCCCGCTCCAGCAACCGCGCCAACGCCGCGGCCCCCGGCATCGAGGCCAACCGCTGCCACGCCTCACCCGGTTCGCCACCGAGCCGTACCTCTGCCGCGCCGCGCGCCAACGCGTCCCCGACAGGACCGCCCAAGGCCTCGCCCACTGCCTGCGCCGCGATCACCGGACCGGCTCCCGCCGCGATACAGGCCGCCAACAGATCGGCGGCGAGCGGAAGTTGCCGAGCCACCTCACCGACGTCGAGCCCCTCCTCGGCGCCGACGGCACCCTGTCGACGCCGCCACAGCCCCAGCCCTCCGGCGACGACCAGCCCCACCGTCACCCCGGCGACACCACCGACCAGCGCCCAGCCCGCGCCCACGACCGCCACCATGGGCAGCCCTTGCCGCACGCTCTGCCGGACATCGAACCGTCGGCGTTTCGGCGTCCCATCAGTGGCCGCCATCAACCGGGCCAGCCGCCGCCGGACCCGCCGTTCGTGCCGTGCCGCCACAGGCAGCCGCAACAGCCACCCGACGACCAGCACCACCCCCAGGGCCACCCCCAGCCTGTGGAAAACTTCCGCACTCACTCCGTCACCTCCCTCTGCCGACCCGCGCGGTTCCGCAAAGCAGGCACCCCTTCTCGCTCACAGCCCCTCCCTGTCACGCCCACGCCCAGCCCACGCCCTCACCCCCGGCCCTCACCCCGTCCCCTCACCCCGCCTCCGCTCCCCGCACGATCCGCAGCGCCCACCACATCCCCAGCCCCTCCAGCACCCCGCCGACCACCAGGCAGACAAGCCCCGCCCCGGTATGCAGCAGCACGCGCAGCGGGTCGGCCCCCATGGCGGCCCCGAGCAACAACCCCAGGACCGGCAACCCCGCGAGCATCACCACCGTCGACCGAGCACCCGCCAACTGAGCACGCAGGTCGGCGCGTTGGTCCCGCTCCGCACGCAACGCCCCTTCCAGCCGGTCGAGCCCGGCCGCGAGCCCCGCGCCCTGGTCCACCGCCACCCGCCAGCACGCCGCCAGCCCCGACAGGCCCTCCGCTCCCGGCTGCCGCGCCGCGGAGGCGAGCGCCCCCGGCACATCCCCGCCGAACCGCGCCGCCGCCAGCACCGCGGCCTGCGCCTCACCGAGCCCGCCGGAGTCCAGCGCGGCCCGCAGCAACGCCTCACCCGGCTGCCGCCCGGCCCGCACCTCACCGGCAAGCGCCCCGCACAACGCAATCACCGCGTCGCCGCGACCCTCCCGCGCCCGCCGCGCCTCGCGGGCCAGCCGTACCCTGCGCAGCAACGGCACCCCGGCCGCCCCCGCGACGACCGGCAGCACCGACGACCCGAGAACGCCCAGCACCAGCCCCACAGCCGGCGCCCACCACTCGGCCCGTAACCGCCCCCACAGCCGCCGCAACTCACCGGCCAACTGCCGCCAGTCGGGCGGCCCGGCTCCCACCGCCCCACCACCCGCGAGCAACAACTCCGCCCGCCGCGCCCCGGAATTCCGCCCGCCCAGCAACCAGACCGCCGCCCCGAGACACACCGCAGCTGCACCCAACGACATCTCACCCATTCAGCCCACCGAACCCCTCACGATCGATCACCGAACGCCGCACCCCACCGAACCCATCGCGCCCGCCCGGCCCGCCCCGATCCCCGACCCCACTCACACCACCGCGCAGCTCACCGCTCTCCCCCCGAAGCAACCCCCGCAGCCGCTCCCACCCCCGCTCGTACACGAACGCCTCCGCGCCCCACCGCAACGCCGGCACCGTCCGCACCAGGCCCGACGGATCCCTCTCCAGCACATGGATCTCGGCGATCCGCCGCCGCCCGGTCCGATCGCGCACGAGGTGGAGTACGACCGACAGCGCGGCCGCCAACTGGCTGTGCAGCGCGGCCCGGTCGAGCCCGGCCGCGGTGCCGAGCGCCTCCAGCCGGGCCGGCACGTCGGCCGCCGTATTCGCGTGGACGGTCCCGCAGCCTCCTTCGTGGCCGGTGTTCAACGCGGCCAGGAGATCCACCACTTCAGGACCGCGCACCTCGCCCACGACCAGCCGGTCCGGGCGCATGCGTAGTGCCTGCCGGACCAGGTCCTCCAGGGTGACGAGCCCGGCGCCCTCCTGGTTGGCAGGTCGGCTCTCCAGCCGTACGACATGCGGGTGGTCCGGCCTGAGCTCCGCCGAGTCCTCCGCGAGCACGATCCGCTCACCCGCCCCGACCAGCCCGAGCAGCGCGCTCAGCAACGTCGTCTTGCCACTGCCGGTCCCGCCGCTGACCAGGAAGGACAGCCGCGCGTCGACCAGCGCCCGCAGCACCCGGTCCCCGCCCGGCGGCACCGTGCCCGCCGCGACCAACTCGTCGAGCGTGAACGCCCTCGGCCGTACGACCCGCAGCGACAGACAGGCGCAGCCGACGGCGACCGGTGGCAGCACCGCGTGCAGCCGCGTCCCGTCCGGCAGCCGGGCGTCCACCCAGGGCCGCGCGTCGTCCAGTCGCCGCCCGGCCACCGCGGCGAGGCGTTGCGCCAGACGTCGTACGGCCGCCGCGTCGGGGAAGGACACGGAGGTCAGCTCCAGGCCGCCGCCCCGGTCCACCCAGACCCGGTCCGGCGCCGACACCAGCACGTCGGTCACCGAAGGATCGGCGAGCAGCCGCTCCAGCGGCCCGCTCCCGACCAGCTCGGACCGCAACTGCTCGGCCGCGCCGAGTACTTCGGAGTCGCCCAGTACCCGCCCCTGCTCCCGCAGAGCCTGCGCCACGCGCGCGGGCGTCGGCTCGGCCCCGCTCTCGGCCAGCCACTGCCGCACCCCGTCGAGCAGCCCGGCCGGAATGCCCGCCCCTGCCGCCGCCCCGTCCGAAACCCACCGCGCAGCCGACGGACCGGCCGCCCGACCAGCCTGATCTGCCGACTCCCGCCGTACAGGGGCCGTATGCGCCGTGCCGTCCGACTGCGGCCCTACAGCCACCGCCGCACCCGCCACGCCGTCCAGCTCCCGCTCCCGCTCCCGCTCCACAGCCGTCGTACTCACCGCCCGATCCGACCCCCGCCGCGCAAGCGCACCGCCACCCGAGGCACCCGAAGCACCCGAAGCCCATCGCGGCGTTGCCCTACGCGCCCTGCCACCCGCGGTCCCGGCCGCCGTCCCGCCCGACCTCCACCGCTCGGGCGCCGCCCGCATCGAACCCGCCGCGCTCCCGCTGGCCCCGTCGAGCCCCGAAGCCGTACGCATGCCGCTCATGCCGCCCTCGCTTCGAGCAACGCGTGCTCCCAGAACTCCCGGCAGAACCGTGCGAGCGGCCCCCGCCCCACCGCGCCCGGCGGCGCCTTGCTCTCGTGCGGCCGCAGCAGTCCCGACTCGACCGGCACCTCGCCCACGAGCGGCAGTTCCAGCAGGCGGGCCACCTCGCGGTCGTCAAGTCCGGGCGCGTACGGCCCGCGTACGGCCACCCGCAGGTCCCGCAGGACCATCCGGACCGCGGAGGCCACCTGCCGGGCCGCGGCGACGGCGCGCAGTTCGGCGGGGACCACGAGGATCCCGACGTCGAGCTGGGCGAGGGCCTCCGCGACGCCGCCGTCGATACGGCGGGGCAGGTCGACCACGACCGTCCCGCCCCGGCGTCGGGCCGCGGCGAGCACCGCTCGCATCGCCTGCGGCGGGACGGCGAGGCAGTCGCCGCGATCCCAGCTCAGGACCCGCAGGGCATGCAGTTTCGGCAGTGACTCCTCCAACGCTCCGCTGCCGAGCCGCCCGCGCGAGCCGGCGAACGCGGGCCAGCGCAGTCCCTCGGTCGCCTCGCCGCCGAGCAGGACGTCGAGTCCGCCGCCCAGCGGATCGGCGTCCACGAGCAGCGTGCGCAGCCCTTCACGCGCGGCGGTGACGGACAGGGCGCACGCGAGCGTGGACGCTCCGGCCCCGCCACGGCCGCCGATGACCCCGACGGTGAGGGCGGGCCGGCCGACGCCTTCGGCGACGTCGGCGATGCGGTCGACCAGCCACTGCTCTCCGTCGGGCAGCATCAGGACGTGATCGGCGCCGATCTCGACGGCCCGGCGCCAGACACCCGAGTCGTCCTGGTCCCGGCCGACGAGCACCACTCCACGCCTGCGCCCGGCTCCACGCACGCGGCGTGCCGCGTCGTCGCCGACCAGGACGAGCGGCGCGGCCTCCCAACTGCCTCTGGGCTCGGGTACCCCGTGGTGGACCTCGGGCGTGGCGCCGGCCGCCGCGCACAGGCGCAGCAGGTCATCGAGCAGTTCGGCGTCTTCCGTGACGATCAACGGCTTGCCCGGCCGCCCGGAGGCGGTGGGCGGTGGATCGTGTGTGACGGCTGCGGCCACTGTTTCCATCCCCCTTCGCTGCATCACTCGCGCAGCCCTGCGGCCCGCGAATCCCAAACATGTGAAGAACCGGCAAGCGGCCTCCATATGAACGGCCGATACGAACCGGCCAAACACGCCCGACTAACCAGAACCGGCCATGAAGTCGGCCCGTGCCGGACGCGCTGGAATCACGGTGCAGCGATCCCGGAAATCGTGTGGATCTTGGTCGATAACTGTGGACAACTCGGTGCTTGTGAATATCGCCGTCACCCATACCGGTGACCCCCGCACCGACCCCTGTGCGACTCCCGCAGAGCAGCACGACGACTACACACAGTCACGAATCATGGGCATGCCCATCGGACGGCCGCAGCCGCCCGGCTTCGGCCCTGCGGCCGTGCTGGAAAGAGGAAAACCACCCCGGACATGCGACGACCCCCGCCGGGGGGGAGAGCGGGGGTCGTCTCCACGGCCGACTCGGGGGGGGAGGAGTCGGACCGGGTTAGCACGGTCGCGAACGATCCGTGACTTCCATGGTGTACCCGAGAGCCCTCTCAGGCAAACCCACGCGCCCACCTTACGCCGAATGGGCTGCCCCTATGCTCAGGCTCGTGGAAAACCACTCCTTGCCCCGCACAGCGGCCTTCTTTGACCTGGACAAGACGGTCATTGCGAAGTCGAGCACGCTCACGTTCAGCAAGTCGTTCTACCAAGGTGGCCTGATCAACCGCAGGGCCGCCTTGCGGACCGCATATGCCCAGTTCGTCTTCCGCGTCGGCGGTATGGACCATGACCAGATGGAGCGCACACGCGAGTACCTCTCCGCGCTTGTCCGTGGCTGGAACGTCCAGCAGGTCAAGGAGATCGTCGCCGAGACACTGCACGACCTGATCGACCCGATCATCTATGACGAGGCCGCGTCCCTCATCGAGGAGCACCACACGGCAGGGCGCGACGTCGTCATCGTGTCCACGTCGGGCGCCGAGGTGGTCGAGCCCATCGGTGAGTTGCTCGGCGCCGACCGTGTGGTGGCCACGCGCATGGTCGTGGGCGACGACGGCTGCTTCACCGGCGAGGTGGAGTACTACGCCTACGGCCCGACGAAGGCCGAGGCGGTCAAGGAACTGGCCGCGTCCGAGGGCTACGACCTCTCCCGTTGCTACGCCTACAGCGACTCGGCAACCGACCTGCCGATGCTTCAGTCGGTCGGCCTACCGCACGCCGTGAACCCCGACCGGGCGCTGCGTCGTGAGGCACTCGCGCGCGGGTGGCCGATTCTCGACTTCCACCGCCCGGTCCGGCTCAAGCAGCGGCTCCCCTCGTTCTCCGTACCGCCGCGCCCCGCCCTCCTGGCGGCCGCCGCCATAGGAGCCGCTGCGGCCACCGCGGGCCTCGTCTGGTACGCGAGCCGGCGCCGTACGGCACTCGCCTGACCTGCGGTTCCCGGATTTCGCCCGTCTTGTTCGACAGACCGGCGCCCGTTTGCCACCTTTTTGAGAGTAAAAGTAAAGAACTGCAGCCAGGGCTTCCGCTTGGTTGTGTCCTGGAGTACAAAGGACTCAACGGCCCGCGAGACCAAGGACATCCGAGAGGATCACCTTTAATACGCATTTGGCCCCACGGACCGAGCATGAACATTGGGCACCCACGCGACGTCGACCCGTCGATTACGGGCCAGCCGCACCAGGTGACGGGCAAAGTTCCCGACCTGATGGGCAACATATCGAGGACGCTTGGTAACCCGGTGAACATGCCAGCGGGGGGGGGGGGGGCGGCGCGCGCCCCGCCCGGTGTTGTCAACACCCGCGTGACTGCGCCAACCCCCCCCGGGGCGCGCGGGGCCCCCACCCCAACCCGCCGCCCCCCCGGGCCCCTGCGTGGATGGTGAGGCCCGGCCGGGTTACTTCAGCTTCGCTGCCTGGGCGTCGATGACGGCGGCCGGGACGTCGTACGGCTTGTCCGTCATCATCAGGCCGAGGTTCATCGTGTAGTACGTGGCGATCGTGCTGCCGTGGCGCACCACCTCGGCGTGCGCGGTGCCCACGTCGCCGTCCTCCATGTCGCTCACCACGGTGAACGCGACCGACTCGTCACCGGCGCCGGAGGCCTTCTCCTCGGTGATCTTGGTGAGCTTCTGGTCCGTGCCCTGCATGGTGAGGGGGAAGCCGCCGGAGCAGCTCTTCACCGCGTCCGCCACGGACTTGAAGGTGTCCGTGGCGCCGTCGCCGTCGTAGGAGGAGAGGCCTACGACGGTCATGTTCAGGCTCAGCGCGTCCGTGAACGAGTCCTCGAACTCGCCCTCGGTCAGGTCCTCCAGGGACTTGGAGGCGGAGTCGGTGGGCTTCTTCTTGTCCTCCGTGGCCATGACGGCCGTGTGCGACGCCGAGTCGCCCGGCGCCTGGCCGCCCATGGCGTAGGCGAGCGGCCGGCACTTCTCTTCGCTGCTCGTGACCTGTTCCTTGGACTTCGGCAGCTGCTTGCCGGAGGCGTCCACCTTGTAGCCGGCGGCATCGCCCTGGGCGATGATCGCCTTCTTCAACTCCGCGGAGCTGAGCGCCTTCGCGTCAGAACCGCCGGAGTCGCCTCCGCAACCCGTGACAAGGGCGAGCGACAGTACGCTCACGGCAACCGTGGCGGCTGCGCGCACGCCCGATGATCTCTTCATGCGCGGACTATGAAGCCCAGGTGAAGGGAGCGTCAAGTGATTTCAAAAACCGAGGCGTTCCCGGCGAACCGAATAGGCGACGAAGCCCGCGCCCAGCGCGAGGAAGGCGGTTCCGCCCACGATGTACGGGGTCGTGTCGAAGGCCCCGGTGTCGGCGAGCCGGGTGTCGTCCCCGGCGAGGCCGTCGGCCGCCGTACTGTCCGTACCCGTACTGCCCGTGCCGTCCGTGCTCTCGGAGGCGGCCCGTGCCTGCATCGTGGAGGTCGTCGGGGGGTCCGTTCTCGCCGGCTCTTCGCCCGTCGCGTTCGCGGAGGGAACGAACCACAGGGCGCCCAGCAGGGCCCCCGCGGCGGTGGCGGTCAGCAGCGATCGGCGTGCGGTGGACGACGATCGGTGAGCGGCGGACACGGAATATCGATCCCCTTGTGGCGCTGGCGAATTGGCCGTGTGGGGCGATGTTAGTGAAAGTCGCGGGTCACGGGAAAGTCACGGGCGAGATGAGCCGTACTCTCCGGGCATGAGTACTCCAGAAACATCACGGTTTGTCCGCCTTCGCGTGGAGGTCGTTCTCGAAGTGGACGACGAGGACGCCCTCACCAAGGCCGCGCTGCGGCGCATCGCCGACGACAGCACCATGCCGCCCGACGAACGGGTCCATGCCGAGGGCAGTGTGACGGAAGACACCGCGGAGGCCGTCGCCTATCTGGTCGATCCGTTCGACCTGGTCAGCGAGGTACCGGGGATCGAACTGGTCCAGGCCTCCTGGTCCAGCGAGCGGATCGAGCGCGACCCGGATTCGCGGGAGTGGGGCCTTGACGACGATGATGTCGACGAGGACTTCGACGACGAAGCGGTGAACAGGGTCGGCTGAGGCGTCTTGGGGAATTCGTGACCCCGGGCGGCAACCGCCGCCCGGGGTTTCGTCGTCTCAAGGTGCGCACTGACCGACACCCGCATCATGCGTCACGGCAAAGGGCCAACGGCAATTCGTCGTGACGGACGTGGTGTGCCCCACACATACCAGGTATGTGGAACGGGACGAACCGGTCGTAGCGTTGAAGGTTCTTGACGGGGACTCTCGGGGTTTTTGGGATTCGGGAACAATGGAGAAGCGTGTGATGACGAACAGTAAGCGGCGCAGGGGCCTCTCGGTCGCGTCCGCACTGCTCGGTGGTGTCCTGGTGCTCTCTGCCTGCTCCGGCGGTGACGACGCCTCCGGCAGCGGCGACGGCGACACCTCGCAGGCCAAGGTCGACGAGGCGGCGGCCAAGAAGACCTCCGAGGCCCAGATCAAGATCACGCCGGAGGACGGCACGGACAACGCCTCCATCAACAACTCCGCCGCCGTCACCGTGAGCAAGGGCACGCTCACCGAGGTGTCGATGACGACCGCCGAGGGTGCGGCCGTCAAGGGCGAGATATCCGCCGACAAGACCAGCTGGAAGCCCAGCGCCCAGCTGGAGCGCTCCACGACCTACAAGGTCGCGGTGACCGCGAAGGACTCCAAGGGCCTGGAGGCCCACGAGAACGGCTCCTTCACCACGGTCTCCCCGAGCAACAGCTTCCTCGGCTACTTCACGCCGGAGGACGGCTCCACCGTCGGTGTCGGTATGCCCGTGTCGATCAACTTCGACAAGGCGATCAGCAACAAGGCGGCCGTCCAGAAGGGCGTCAGCGTCTCCACCACCAGCGGCCAGGAAGTCGTCTGCCACTGGTTCAACGACACCCGCATGGACTGCCGGCCGGACGAGTACTGGAAGGGTGGCTCGACCGTCACCCTGAAGATGTCCCTGGACGGTGTCGAGGGCTCCAAGGGCGTCTACGGCGTCCAGGAGAAGACCGTCACCTTCAAGATCGGCCGTAACCAGGTCTCCTACGTCGACGCGAAGACCAAGCAGATGAAGGTCACGCAGGACGGCAAGACCATCAAGACCATCCCGATCTCCGCCGGGTCTCCGGAGAACAAGACCTACGAAGGCATCATGGTGATGTCCGAGAAGTTCAAGGAGACGCGCATGAACGGCGCGACCGTGGGCTTCACGGACGACGACGGCAAGGGCGAGTACGACATCAAGGACGTGCCGCACGCCATCCGCCTGTCCAACTCCGGCACCTTCATCCACGGCAACTACTGGGGTGCCAAGTCCATCTTCGGCAGCGTGAACACCAGCCACGGCTGTGTGGGCCTGTCCGACACCAAGGGCGCCAACGACAAGGGCAGCGCCGGCTACTGGTTCTACAACAACTCGATCGTCGGTGACGTCGTGATCGTCCAGAACACCGGCGACAAGACCATCGCGCCGGACAACGGCCTCAACGGCTGGAACATGGACTGGGCGCAGTGGAAGGCCGGTTCGGCCGTCTGACCGACCTCGTACAGCAGATCGCCGATGCCGCCCTCAGGGGCGGCATCGGTGTTTCCGGGGGCGGTCTCAGCCTTCTCATCCATCTCTTATTTCGGCCTTATCCCTTCATCACGCGCCGTCCCTAGCTTGCGGCGCATGTTCTTCACCTACCTGAGGCGCGAGCTGCGCCGCCGCAGAAAGGCGGCCCTCGTCGTCGCCTCCGGACTCGCGCTGGGCATCGCGCTGGTCATCGTGGTCAACTCCGTGTCGTCCGGCATGGGCAAGGCCCAGGACAAGGTCCTGCAGTCCCTGTACGGCCTGGGCACGGACATGACCGTCACCAAGGCCGCCGAACCGGCCGCGAACAGCTCCGAGCGGCCGCGCTTCCAGTTCGACGCGCAGCAGGACGGCTCCGACGAGAAACAGTCCAGCGACCGCGTCATGGTCCAGGGCTTCCAGACGCTGGCGGGCTCGACGGTCTCCGAGGTCGGCTCGCAGAGCGGGGTCTCGGACGCCGTGGGCGGGCTGAGCCTGCAGGTCATCAAGGTCAGCGGGCAGTTCACGCGCGGTGAGTTCCAGCAGGACCAGAGCGGCGGGGGCCAGCAGGGCGGCGGTCCCGGGCAGGGCAGCGGTGGCTCCGCCGCCCAGCCGCAGGGCGAAGTGCGGGGCGGGGGCGCCGACTTCGACGTCAACAACTACTCCGTCTACGGCACCGACGTCACCGAGCCGGCGCTCGGCCCGCTGACGTCGTCGAAGATCACCAGTGGCCGTACCTTCAGGACGACGGAGACCAACGCCAAGGTCGTCGTCGCCGACACCTCCTACGCCAAGGAGAAGAAGCTGAAGGTCGGCTCGACCGTCACCGTCAAGGGCACCAAGTTCAAGGTGATCGGCATCGCCACGCCCGACAGCGGGGACGCGGCCGCCAACCTCTACATCCCGCTGAAGCAGGCGCAGACGCTGGCCGACGCCAAGGACAAGGTCACCACGATCTACGTCAAGGCGACCGACTCCCAGCGGATCGACTCCGTCAAGTCGGCCATCCAGAAGAACATCTCCGGTACGACGGTGACGACCTCGGCGGATCTCGCGGACACGGTGTCCGGGTCCCTGTCCACGGCGTCCTCGCTGGCGACGAGCGTGGGCAAGTGGCTGTCGATCGCCGTGCTCGTGGCGGCGTTCCTGGTCGCCGGTCTGCTCACCTCCTCGGCCGTCTCCCGCCGGGTGCGGGAGTTCGGCACGCTGAAGGCGCTGGGCTGGAAGTCGGGCCGGGTGACCCGGCAGGTGGTCGGCGAGGCGATGGTCAACGGGCTGCTCGGCGGGGCGCTGGGGATCGGGCTCGGCCTGGCGGGCGCGTACGCGGTGACGGCGATCAGCCCGACCCTGCAGGCGCAGTTGGGCGGCGGGTCCGGTGCCGGTGGCGGCGGTATGGGCGGCGGCCCGGGGGGCGGGGGCTTCGGGGGAGGTGGGCCCGGTCGGCAGTCGGCGAGCACGACGCTCGACGTGGCCCTGACGGCACCGGTGAGCCTTACGACGGTGGCGCTGGCGGTCGGGCTGGCGGTGACGGGCGGGCTGATCGCGGGCGCGTTCGGCGGCTGGCGGGCGTCACGTCTGCGTCCGGCGGATGCGCTGAGGCGCGTCGAGTAGCTGACGTCGGCGGGGCTGGGGACGGGTGGGTCGCGCAACCCGGCGCTGACGGGGTGCCGCTGCGCCCACCCGTGCCGCCCCAGCGGCACGACTGCCCGCAGCTAGGTCTAGGCAGGCGGGACTGCAACGCCCCCAGGGGCGCGGGGAACTGCGCGACCAGCCCCCACCCGCCCGCAGCCGCAATCAAACCCGATCCACCCCCGATCCCCACCCAGGAGCACCCCACCATGTACGAACTCAGAAACGTCACCAAGCGCTACACCCGAGGCAAGGAAGCCATCAACGCCCTCGACGGCGTCGATCTCACCATCGCCGACGGGGACCGTCTCGTCATCCAGGGCCCCACCGGCGGCGGCAAGTCCACCCTCCTCCAGATGCTCGGCGGCCTCGACCGGCCCACCTCGGGGGAGGTCGTGTTCGACGGGACCGACCTGGCCAAGCTCCCCGAAGCGCGGCTCACCAGGGTCCGCAGCGAAAGCATCGGCTTCGTCTTCCAGGCCTTCAATCTCATCCCCACCCTCACCGCCCAGGAGAACGTCGAGACCGCCCTCGTCCCCCTAGGCGTGAAGCCGAAGGACCGCCGCGAACGGGCCGCCGACGCGCTGAACTCGGTCGGCCTCGGCGAACGCCTCACGCATCTGCCGTCCGAGATGTCCGGCGGCCAGCAGCAGCGCGTCGCCATCGCCCGCGCGCTGGTCAAGGAACCCAAGGTGCTGCTCGCCGACGAACCCACCGGCAACCTCGACGAGTCGATGCGCGACGAGATCATGGACGTACTCGAACGCATGTGGAAGGAACTGGGGCTGACCTTCATCATGGTCACCCACGACTCGGCGATCGCGAAAAAGGCCCCGCGGCTGGTCACCATTCGCAAGGGCCGCATCAGTGTCAAGGAGAACGCAGGAGCGTAACTTGACCACTACGTAACGGAGTTCTCGCCGCCGCGTAACAGTTGACCGGCGTGCTTCTCACCTTGTTCTCATCTATTGAGGCGCCCGATCACCCCTCGGCATACTGCGTATTCCGGGGGGTGACGTGTTTGCGTACGTGACCTCCCCCGGCCGGGTGAAGGGGAATTCGCCCGGACCATCTGCAAGGGGGAATCTTGCGCAGACAACTCAAGAGTGTATGTGCGGCCTCTGTCGCCATGGCGGCCGCCGTGGCCCTCGCCTCGGGAATGACCAGCCCGGCGTCGGCCGAACCGGAGCAGAGCACCTCCGGCACCGCTGATTCACTCACTTCTCCCCTCCGCGTCACCCTGATCACGGGTGACCGGGTCGCCGTCGACTCCAAGGGCCGGGTGGTCGGCCTGGAGCGGGCGGAGGGGCGCCGGCACATACCCGTCCAGATCCGCGAGATCCGCGGACACACCCTCGTGATCCCGGCCGACGCGGCCCGGTTGGTCGCGGCGGGCAAGCTCGACCAGCGGCTGTTCGACGTCACCGAGCTGACCAGGTCCGCGGTCCGTACCTCCCAGGCCAAGGGTCTGAAGGTCATCGTCGGCTACAAGGGCGCCGCCACCGGCGCCAAGGCGGACGTCCGCGACGCGGGCAAGCTGCGCCGGGCCCTGCCGGCCCTGAACGCGGACGCGGTGCAGACCTCGCACCGGGACACGCCCGATCTGTGGGACGCGCTCACCAACGGTGACCGGACCGCCTCCGGTATCGCGCACGTCTGGCTCGACGGCGTCCGCAAGGCCAGCCTCGACAAGTCCGTGGCACAGATCGGTGCCCCGAAGGCATGGTCGGCCGGCTACGACGGCAAGGGCGTCAAGATCGCCGTACTGGACACCGGCGTCGACGCGACGCATCCCGACCTCAAGGACCAGGTCGTCGCGGCCAAGAACTTCACCCCCGCCGCAACGGCGCAGGACAAGTTCGGTCACGGCACGCACGTCGCGTCCATCGCGGCCGGCACCGGCGCCAAGTCGGGCGGCAAGTACAAGGGCGTCGCACCCGGCGCCGACATCATCAGCGGCAAGGTCCTCGGCGACGACGGCTTCGGCGACGACTCCGGCATCCTCGCCGGCATGGAGTGGGCGGCCGAGCAGGGCGCCCAGGTCGTCAATATGAGCCTCGGCGGCGGCGACACCCCCGAGATCGACCCACTGGAGGCGGCGGTCAACAAGCTGTCCGCCGAGAAGGGCATCCTCTTCGCGATCGCGGCGGGCAACTCCGGTCCGGAGAGTCTCGGTTCACCCGGCAGCGCGGAGGCCGCACTCACCGTCGGCGCCGTCGACGACAGGGACGTGCTCGCGCCCTGGTCCAGCACCGGCCCCCGGCTCGGTGACGGCGCCGTCAAGCCGGACGTGACCGCGCCGGGCGTCGCCATCACGGCCGCGTCCGCCAAGGGCAGCCTCATCGAGCAGGAGGTCGGCGAGAACCCGCCCGGCTACCTGACCATCGAGGGCACATCCATGGCGACCCCGCATGTCGCGGGCGCGGCGGCGATCCTGAAGCAGCAGCACCCGGACTGGACGTACGCCGAGCTCAAGGGCGCGCTGACCGGTTCCACCAAGGGCGGCAAGTACACGCCGTTCCAGCAGGGTTCGGGCCGTATCCAGGTGGACAAGGCCATCAAGCAGACCGTGATCGCCGACCCGGCGTCGGTGAGCTTCGGTGTGCAGCAGTGGCCGCACACCGATGACAAGCCGGACACCCGGAAGGTGACGTACCGCAACTTCGGCACCCAGGACGTCACGCTCGCCCTCACCGCCACGGCCACGGCCCCCAAGGGCCGGCCGGCTCCCGCGGGCTTCTTCAAGCTGGGCGCGACGAAGGTGACGGTCCCGGCGGGCAAGAAGGCCACCGTCGACCTCGTCGTCAACACCAAGCTGGGCGGCACGGTCGACGGCGCCTACTCCGCGTATGTGACGGCGACGGGCGGCGGGCAGAGCGTCCGTACGGCCGCCGCGGTGCAGCGCGAGGTGGAGTCGTACGACGTCACCGTCAAGCACATCGGCCGGGACGGCAAGCCGGCATCCGCGTACGACACCACCCTGTTCGGGTACTCGGGGCTGGCGACGAACCTGGACCAGAAGGTGCCGGTCACCGAGTCCGGCACGGCCAAACTGCGGCTGCGCAGGGGCTCGTATCTGCTGAACGCCTACATCGACAAGGACCCGGAGTCCATGCAGGGCGGGCTCGACTGGCTGGTCCAGCCGAAACTGGACCTCACCAGGAACACCTCCGTGACGATCGACGCCCGCACCACCAAGTCGGCCGACATCACCGTGCCGGACGGGCGGGCCAAGCCGGTGGCCGCCGCTGCCGACTACTTCTACGACCCGTCGGGCATCGGCCTCGGCATCAGTGTCGACTCCTTCGCCAACCTGCGCATGGCGCACCTCGGCCCCGAGGTCGCGAGCGGCCTGAGCCAGACCTGGAACGGCCAGTGGACCAAGGGCGACGACGCCGAGTACAACGTGGCCACCGTGGCCAAGGTCAGGAAGATCCAGGGCGACAAGGTCCGCCACTTCAAGGCGAGTGAACTCGCCACGGTGAAGAACGGCCTCGGTGCCGCGGCCCCCGGCAAGACCGGCGGCCTGCTCACCGCGGGCAGCTTCCCCGACGGCGGTATCGTCAGCGACCCGATCGAGCAGAAGCTGCCGGGCTCGCGGACGGTGTACCTGTCCACGTCCGACAAGATCCAGTGGTCGTTCGACTTCGAGCAGTACGCCGGCCGGGACGCCGAAGGACTCCCGGTGATCGACGCGTCCTACTCCCTGGGCGACTCGCGGACCTACAAGGCGGGCCAGAGCTACTCCAACACCTTCAACACGGCGGTCTTCGGCCCGCACATCACCAAGGACTACGGCCTGTTCCGTGAGGGCAACGAGATCTACGGCCAGCTGCCGGTGTTCGCGGACGCCGGCAAACACGTGGGCTCCTCGGTCTTCACCTCGGCGACCACGAGCCTGTACCGCAACGGCACCAAGATCGGCACCTACGACGACACGGTGTTCGGCGGCGGGTCGTTCAAGGTCCCGGCCGGGGACGCCGAGTACCGGCTGACGACCTCGGTCAAGCGGAGCGCCAAGGTCGCGGCCGCCTCCACGCGGATCGACGCGAGCTGGACCTTCCGCTCCAAGAAGCCGTCCGCCGAGCAGGCCGTGCTCCCGGCCTCCACGGTCCGCTTCGGCGCCAAGACCGGCCTGGACAGCCGGGTCGAGGCCGACAGGACGGTGACGTTCCCGGTCACCGTGGTGGGCCCGGCCGCGGGCGGCAACCTCAAGTCGCTGCACGTGTACGTGTCGTACGACTACGGCCAGACCTGGAAGAAGCTGGAGGTCAAGGACGGCAGGATCACCGTGAGGAACCCGGCGAAGGGGAAGGCGATCTCCTTCCACGCCAAGGTCGCCGACAAGAAGGGCAACAAGGCGACCGTCTCGATCTACAACGCGTATTACGGCAAGTGACCCGACCCGGGAACAGCTGAGCCGATAGCGAACCGCCCGCCGGAAGTACAGCCTCCGGTGGGCGGTTCGTGTTTCCGTGGGGCCATGACGGCTCACACGGTGGAATACATCCGGTACCGCATTCCCGAGCAGAGATCGGCGGAGTTCCTGGCCGCCTACACCCGCGCCGCGGCCCAGCTCGCCGCGTCCCCGCACTGTGTCGACTATGAACTCGCCCGCTGCGAGGAGGACTTCGAGCACTTCGTCCTGCGGATCACCTGGACATCGACGCAGGACCACCTGGAGGGCTTCCGGAAGTCGGAGCTGTTCACCGACTTCTTCGCGGAGATCCGTCCGTACGTGACGCACATCGAGGAGATGCGCCACTACAAGCCCACCACGGTGCGCGGCACGGGCGCGTCGGTGCCGACGCTGTACGCCTGGGCGGGCGGCGCGGAGGCGTTCTCCCGACTGACCTCGGCCTTCTACGACAAGGTCCTCAAGGACGACCTCCTGGCCCCGCTGTTCGCGGGCCTGGACCCGCACCATGCCGAGCATGTGGCGCTGTGGCTCGGCGAGGTCTTCGGCGGCCCGCCCGGCTACTCCGAGACCCAGGGCGGCCACGGCCACATGGTCGCCAAGCACATGGGCCGGGGCATCACCGAGCCGCAGCGCCGCCGCTGGGTCAACCTCATCCAGGACGCCGCCGACGAGGCCGGCCTGCCGACCGACGCGGAGTTCCGCTCGGCCTTCCTGGCGTACGTGGAGTGGGGGACGCGGCTGGCGGTGTACTTCTCGGGCCCGGATGCGGTGCCACCGGCCGAACAGCCGGTACCCAGGTGGAACTGGGGCGCCGCACCGCCTTACCAGGGCTGACGGTCCGCCGGTCAGCGCGGGGACATGACCTCGTACAGGTTCCCCGTGTCGTCGGTGAAGAAGAGCCCCCGGGCGCACAGCGGATGGTCGACGCGGCCGTTGTCCGGGGCGGACGGGGCGTTGCCGTAGGGGACGCCGAGCGTGTGCAGGCGGCCGAGGATCTGGTCGAAGGTGCCGGGGTCGACGTCGAAGGCCAGATGGTGGCCCTCGGCGGCCTCGGCCGTCATGAAGTCCAGGGTGAGCTGCTCGTTGACGCGCACGGGCGCGAAGTGGCCGCCGCTGCCGGCCGGGGGGAGCTGCTCCAGCCCCATGACGGTGGCGAAGAAGCGGGCGGCCGCGGTGTGGTCGAGGGCCGGAACGATGGTGTGGTTGAGGGTGACGGTCATACGGGTCGGCTCCCTGGTTGCCTGAGTGCGCCGTGCAGGAGTACGTCGGTGAGTTCGGCCGGGGTCGGGCTGTCCTCCCCGCCGAGCGCGCCGCCGCGCAACTGGGCGAAGAGGGTGGCGAGGAAGAGGGCGGCGACCTTCTCCACGGGCAGCCGCAGCGCGCCCCGGTCGGGTTCGATCAGCTCGGACACGGCGTCGCGCAGGGAGCGGGCGGAGGCGTCGCGGTCGGCCGGGGCGGGCCGCTCACCGTCGGGCCGCCCGCGCTGCCGCCCCGATGCGTGCAGCGCACCGAGCACGGTGCCCATGCGCTCCAGATGGGCCCGCATCGCGTCCGCGGCCTCGGCCAGCCGCTCGGCGAGCGGCAGCTCCAGGTCGACGGAGGCGAGTTCGCGCAGCACATGGTCCGGGCTGACGGCCTCCGCCACGCAGGCGTCGAGCAGTTCGTCCTTGTCGGCGAACACCCGGAAGATCGTCGCCTCCCCGATCCCGGCGGCCCGCGCGATCCGCCCGGTGGTGACGGCGGCGCCGTGCTCGGCGACGAGCGGCAGCGCGGCGGCGACGATCATCGAACGCCGCTGGTCGGGGGTCATACCGGGGGCCCGGCGGCGGGGCGGGGAGGAGGCAGGAGTGGAAGCAGGGGTGGAAGCAGGGGTGGAAGCAGAGGGTTCCTTCATACGAAGGACGGTACGGAGTGAGTGCTCACTCCGTCAAGGGCGAGTGAGTGCTCACTCCGTACCGCTGTCCCCGCCTTCGTGGTCGTCAGGGCTGGATCGAGAGGGTGTAGTTGGCCATCCCGCGGGCCGAGTCGACGAAGATCCGGAAACCGCCGGTCCACCTCGGTGTGATCGTGCAGGCGGCGTCGGCGTCGGGCGCGACGTCGTAGGCGACGAGATTGCCGTTCTCGTCGTAGACGCGGACGTCGAAGTCCACGCTCGACCGATCGGGCAGCACATAGATGCTGTACGTCACGTAGGCGCGCAGCACCACTTCGTAGTACTCGGATTTCCCCGGCCATACCCGGCCTGTCCCTATCAGTGGCATCGCGGCATTCCCCCAGACGCGATCAGGAACTGAGCATTCTCAGTAGGATGGTTCGCTCTTTCTGCACCCAGTCCGTGGTGGGGTCGAGCCCCAGCGACCGGTCGAAGTCCAGCAGAGCCTGTGAGTGTTCTCCGAGCGCCTTGTACGCCAGCCCGCGAAACGCCCAGGCGAGGGCGTGGTCGGGGTCCAGCTCCAGCGAGCGGTCCAGGTCGTTCAGTGCCTCCGCGTACTGCCCGAGCTCCAGGTAGGAGGCGGCGCGGTCCCGCAGCAGGAACGCCTCGTTCGCCTCCTGCTCGGCCACCTGGTTGAGGTCTCGCAGCGCCTCGCCGTAGCGTGCCCGTTCCCAGAAGGGCGGTTCCTGGGCGGGACGTGCCGAGACATCGTCGTCGTACTCGACCTCGTACACCGGCATCGCGGCGGGGCCCTGCTCGACGGGCAGGGTCGGGGTGAGGTCGGGGTCCAGAGCGAGGGCGCGGTTGAAGTCCTGCACCGCCGCGGTGTTCCGGCCGATGTCCTGGTACGTGGTGCCCCGGGTGATCAGCGCCTGGGCGTTGTCGGGTTCCAGGTCCAGAGCCCGGTCGAGATCGCGCAGGGCGTCGTCGTAACGCCCCAGCTCCCGCCAGATCGCTCCCCTGGCGTGCAGGGCGAAGGCGTTGTCCGGCTCCAGTGTCAGCAGTCGGGAGAGGTCGCGCAGAGCGGGGTCGTAGTTCTGCAGGTCCCGGTGCGCCGCTCCCCGGACGGCGAGCGCCATCACGTTGTCGGGCTCCAGCTGCAGCGCGCGGTCGAGGTCGCGGAACGCCTCGTCCTCGCGCCCGGAGCTCCAGTGGCACATGCCCCGGTCGATCAGCGTCCAGGCGTTGTCCGGCTTCAGCCGCAGTGATCGGTCGAGATCGTGCAGGGCCTCGTCGTACCGCTCCAGTTCGCGATAGGTGGCTCCCCTGGCGTGCAGGGCCTCGGGGTGGTGCGGTTCCAGTCGCAGCAGCCGGTCGAGGTCCCGCAACGCCAGGCTGTACTGGGTGAGTTCCCAATGGGTGGCGCTCCGTTCGAGGAGTGCTCCCGTGTTGTCCGGCTCCAGTCCCAGAGCTCGGTCGAGATCCCGCAGGGAGTCGTCGTGCCGGCCGAGCTGTCCGCGCAGCGCCCCTCGGTCGATGAGCGCCGGCACATGGTCCGGGGCCAGTTCGAGCGCCCGGTCGAGGTCGCGCAGTGCCTCGTCGGGCCGGCCCAGCTCACGGTGCGCGGCGGCCCGCGCGACCAGCCCGGCGGGGCCGTTCGGGTCCGTCGGTGCGCTACCGCCGGTGCCCCCGGCGTCCCTGGTGGTGTCGGTGGTGGGCGTCGGCGGGCCGTCCGGGGGAGGCTTCCGCTCGTCCGGGGCGCCGTTCCGGCCGGACCGGCCGTCGCTCGGGCCCGGTTTCCCGGACTTCTTCTTGAGCGTCGTCGTGCGGTGACCGTCCCTCGGTTCCGGTCGCGGTTCCGGTCGGTCCGGCGGTGTTCCGAAGGCGGTCGGTTCCTTCACCACGTCGAAGATCCGGCCGTCGGGAGCGCGTGAGTAGAGGACCGGGGTGCCCCACTCGAAACTGCTGACCTCGTTGAGAATCGCGCGGCGCCCTTCGTACACCGCGGCGTCCAGCGGGTATCCGTCGGCGATCGACTCGTAGAACTCCCGGGCGAATTCGATGGCGGCGACATCGGTGATGGCGAACTGCATGGCCACGACCGCCGGTAAGCCCTGCTGCACGAGGCTCTGCGCCGTACCGGCGAACAGATCGGTGTCGTCGCCCCTGCCCCCTTCGCAGGCGTTCAGCACCGCCAGGCGCACGCCCCGGTCGGAGAGCAGTGTGCCGATCTCCCCGCCGCTCACCATGCGTTGGCGCCCCTGCTGGTCCTCCAGGTACAGCACGCCGTCCCGCCAGTCCTTCAGGTAGGCGCCGTGCCCGATGAAGTGGAAGACATGGAACTCGCCACGGCGCAGACGCTTCTGCAGCTGGGTCAGGGTTCCGCTCTCCAGCCGCTCCACGCTGACCTGTCCGCCGGCCTGCATACCCGAGAGAGCCGTGTTCAGCTGGTGCCACTCCCGCTCCACGTCCAGGCTCGGCAGGCCGGCCGGGCTGGCGATCATGACGAGCACCCGCAGCGGGGCCCGCACGGTGACCGGGTGGGGACGGCGGTCCAGTTTCAGATAGCGCACCAGAGGGGTGCGCAGGGAATGGGCGAAGAAACGGCTGTGCTCAGTGTCGTACAGGAACTCCCAGGGCAGCTCCGAGATCTTCGCGGAGGGGCCGAGTTTGAGCAGGATGCGCAGCCCTTCCCCGGTATGGTCGACCATTTTCAGGCTGGTATCCAGCGCGAATTTCAATCGCCCCTGGAACAGTGATTCGTAGAGGCGTGTGCCGAAATCCTTCAGCGGTGCCAGCTCCGGATTTCCCGGCCCGCGTGTCGTCCCCATCCTGGGGCGTCCGAGTCTGAGCAGAAAGTTCTCCAGCTCCAGGCCGGAGGGCAGCTTGAAGTCCTTCTCGGACTCGTACTCGCCTACGGGGGACCGCACTGATGCGCGATATTTATCGGACCTGGTGGGTTCGATGTAGATTTCGAAATCTTGATAATTGATCACGCTGCACAGCCCCCGCCCTGCCAAGAGTCGCATCACACTATCTCGGAGGGGTGAGCGGGATGGCTAGTGCTGCGCCGGGAAAAGGCATCCCATTTCCCGGCGAATATGCGGTTCCGGATCTTCCCTTTGTTGCCTCGGGGGACTGCAGGGATTGCAGCGATTCCCCTCGGCTTTTGTGAATCGGTCAGCCTCCGCTCCCGTACGGCCTGGTGAGGATTTCGAGGTTGTGGCCGTTCGGGTCGTCGAAGTAGGCGCCGCGACCGCCGTCGTTGCGGTTGATCTCGCCGGGGCGGTTGTGGAAGGGGTCGGCCCAGTACGTCAGCCCGGCCTGCCGTATCCGGCCGAAGATCGTGTCGAAGTCGTCCTCCGACACCAGGAACGCGTAGTGCTGCGGGGTGATCGCGCCCGGTGATTCCAGATAGTCCAGGGTCACGCCGTTGGGGATCTCGACCGGGATGAAGGGGCCGTACTGCGGACTCACCGCCAGGCCCAGGACGTCGGCGAGGAACTGGGCCGACGCCTTCTTGTCGTGCGCGGCGACGATGGTGTGGTTGAGCTGCACGGTCATCGGGGCTGCCTCCTCGTGTGCACGGTTCGGACGGGCTCCGGGCTCCGGGTTTCACGCTAGGCAGGGCTGTCACGCGGCACATCGGTCGGAGGGAGGGGGCGGCTCTACTCCTCCGGTACTCCTCCGGTACTCCTACGGCGACACGCTGAGGGCCCCGGAGCAGTGCGGCTCCGGGGCCCTCGGTCTTGTCGTACTGGTTCGGTCCTGTCGTACCGGTTGGGTCAGATCGTCGCGGTGTCGATCACGAACCGGTACCGCACATCGCTGCTGAGCACCCGCTCGTACGCCTCGTTGATCTGGTCCGCGCTGATCAGCTCGATCTCGGCGCCGAAGCCGTGCTCCGCGCAGAAGTCCAGCATCTCCTGGGTCTCCTGGATGCCGCCGATGCCGGAGCCGGCGAGGGTCTTGCGGCCGCCGATCACCGAGAAGAGGTTCAGGGCGACGGGCTCCTCGGGGGCGCCGACGTTCACGAAGGCGCCGTCCGTCTTGAGCAGGGACAGGAACCGGTCCAGGTTCAGCGGGGCCGAGACCGTGGAGAGGATCAGGTCGAAGGTGCCGGCCAGCTCCTTGAAGGTGTTCTCGTCGCTGGTCGCGTAGTAGTGGTCGGCGCCCAGCTTCAGGCCGTCCTCCTTCTTGCGCAGGGACTGCGAGAGGACCGTCACCTCGGCGCCCAGCGCGTGCGCGATCTTCACGCCCATGTGGCCGAGGCCGCCCATGCCGAGGATCGCGACCTTCTTGCCGGGGCCGGCGTTCCAGTGCCGGAGGGGGGAGTAGGTGGTGATGCCGGCGCACAGCAGCGGGGCGGCGACGTCCAGGGACAGGCCGTCGGGGATGCGGACGACGAAGTTCTCGTCGACGACGATCTTCTCCGAGTAGCCGCCGTAGGTCACCTCGCCGTCCTTGCCGACGGAGTTGTACGTGCCGACGTTGCCGCCGGTGCAGTACTGCTCAAGACCGGCCTTGCAGTTCTCGCACTCACGGCAGGAGTCGACCAGGCAGCCGACGCCCACCCGGTCGCCGACCTGGTACTTCGTCACGCCGGGGCCGACCTCGGAGACGATGCCCGCGATCTCGTGGCCGGGGACCATCGGGAAGGTCGCCTCGCCCCAGCCCTCGCGGGCCTGGTGGATGTCGGAGTGGCAGATACCGGCGAACTTGATGTCGATCAGGACGTCGAACTCGCCGACCTCACGGCGCTCGATGGTGGTGCGCTCCAGCGGAGCCTTGGACGCGGGTGCTGCGTATGCGGCGACGGTGGTCATGCCGGGGGTCTCCTAGCGGGGGTCTCGCGCCCGGCTGCCTTCTGATCCGTGCTTTCGTCCGGGCACGGCGTCCAGCCTGCCGGAGGGCGGGAAAGTCACCCAGACCTCGGTTGTACGTACGTCTGCCGGTCCTACCACTGGCGGGGTCAGGATCGTGTGCGTACGACCGGGAATACTTGAGGCATGGATGAACAGCCCGAATCCCCGACAGGACCGTCCGCCGAGAACGCGACGGGCCTGGACCGGCGTGCCGAGCTCAGCGAGTTCCTGCGCACCCGGCGGGCCCGGCTGAAGCCCGAGGACGTCGGACTGCCGGACTTCGGGCGGCACCGCAGGGTGCCGGGGCTGCGGCGCGAGGAGCTGGCGCAGCTGGCCGGGGTGTCCGTGGCGTACTACACCCGCCTGGAGCAGGGCAACGGGCGCAACGTCTCCGCGGAGGTCCTCGACGCGATCGCCCGCGCGCTGCGGCTGACCGATGCCGAGCACGCGCACCTCACGCACCTCGCCAAGCCCAAGCAGCACAAGAAGAGGCCGGCCGCCCGGACGGAGCATGTGCGGCCGGCGCTGCGGCAGCTGCTGGACTCGATCGAAGGGGTGCCCGCGTACATCTCCGGCCGGCGTGCGGACATCCTCGCCTGGAACCGGATGGCGGCGGCGGTCTTCGGCGACTGGTCGGAGCTGCCGGTGCAGGAGCGGAACTGGGCGCGGCTGGTGTTCCTGAGGCCCGAGTACCGCGATCTGTTCGTGGAGTGGGACCAGAAGGCGTCCGACATGGTCAGCTATCTGCGCATGGACGCCGGCTGCCACCCGGACGACCCGCGGCTGTCGGCCCTGGTCGGCGAACTCTCCGTCAAGAGCGAGGAGTTCCGGCGGCTGTGGGCCACGCATGACGTCAAGGAGAAGAGCTACGGCGTCAAGCACATCCGGCATCCCCTCGTCGGCGAACTGACCCTGAACTTCGAGTCGTTCCGCCTGTCCGACGGCACGGAGCAGAGCCTGATCACCTATCACGCGGAGCCGGGGTCACCGTCGGCGGAGGCGCTGCGGTTGCTGGCGAGCTGGGGGGCGGACGCGACCAAGGCGGGGTCGGGGACTTCGGCGCCGTAGCACAGTGGTGCCCAGCGATGGCCGGGCCGGCCGGCGATCTTCGGCAGTGGTCAGCGGCCACGCCCCTCGACCGCCGAGGCCACCTCGTCCAGATCCTTCGCGATCGCCTTGCTCACCGCCCGCGCGCCCACACCGCCGAGGATCTTCGCGAGCAGACCGGTGATGCCGCCGGACACCACGGCGGAGAAGGCCATCCGCACCGTGGTGGCGTCCGGCCCGTCCGCCCGTAGCGCCCACTCCGAGACATAGCGGGTGCCGTGCGACTCGGCCTCCACCACATAGCGCTCGGGCGGTTCGCAGACGGTCACCCACATCTCCTCGGTGGCGTCCCTGCCGAACATCCGCCGGGTCTCCCGCCACCGCGTGCCGACACCGAAGGCCCCGTCCGTGAGGACATCGATCTTCGACACGGTGCTGAGCACACGCTCCATGCCTCTCAGATCGGTCAGGGCCTCCCAGACGGTGCCCCGGCCCGCGGCGATACGCCGCTCCACGACGACGCTTCTGCTGGTCATGCCCCCATGAAAGCAGTCCCGAACTGTTCGGGCGGCGATGTCGAGAACCCGTGTCCGGCTCCGTCCCCGGGGTGAACGCGACCACAATGGGTCGCACCAGCACCGAGGAGAACCACGATGGCCAAGTACTTGCTGCTGAAGCACTACCGGGGCGCTCCGGCCGCCGTCAACGACGTGCCGATGGACCAGTGGACGCCGGAGGAGATCTCGGCGCACGCGCGGTACATGAACGACTTCGCGGCCCGGCTGGAGCAGACCGGCGAGTTCGTCGACAGCCAGGCGCTCGCTCCGGAGGGGACGTTCGTCCGGTACGACGGTGAGGGGCGCCCGCCGGTCACCGACGGCCCGTTCGCCGAGACCAAGGACCTCATCGCCGGCTGGATGGTGATCGACGTCGACAGCTACGAGCGCGCCGTCGAACTGGCCGGGGAACTGTCGGCCGCCCCCGGTGCGGGCGGGAAGCCGATCCACGAGTGGCTGGAGCTGCGGCCGTTCTACGGCAGGACGCCCACCATCACGGAGTGCCCGCATCGATGAACGAGGCCCTGCTGCGCAGCCTCACCCCGAGCGTGCTCGCCATCCTCGTCCGCCGCGGAGCCGACTTCGCGGCGGCCGAGGACGCCGTGCAGGACGCGCTGGTCGAGGCGGTCCGCGGCTGGCCCGCCGACCCGCCACGGGACGCGAAGGGCTGGCTGGTCACCGTGGCCTGGCGCAAGTTCCTGGACGCGACCCGCGCGGACACCGCCCGCCGCCGACGCGAGGACCTGGTGGACGAGGAACCATCACCCGGTCCCGCGTCACAGGTGGACGACACGCTCCAGCTCTACTTCCTGTGCGCCCACCCCTCGCTGACCCCCTCGTCGGCGGTCGCGCTCACGCTCCGCGCCGTCGGCGGCCTCACCACCCGGCAGATCGCCCAGGCCTACCTGGTCCCCGAGGCGACCATGGCGCAGCGGATCAGCCGGGCCAAGCGCACCGTCTCCGGCGTACGGTTCGACCAGCCCGGTGATGTCGCCACCGTGCTGCGCGTCCTCTACCTGGTCTTCAACGAGGGCTACTCCGGCGACATCGACCTCACCGCCGAGGCGATCCGGCTCACCCGGCAGCTGGCGGCCGCGATCGACCACCCCGAGGTCGCCGGGCTGCTCGCCCTCATGCTGCTCCACCACGCCCGGCGCGCCGCCCGGACCGCGCCCGACGGCAGCCTGGTGCCGCTCGCCGAGCAGGACCGCGGCCGCTGGGACACCGCGTTGATCGCGGAGGGCGTCGAGATCCTGCAGGCGGCCCTCGCCCGTGACCGGCTGGGCGAGTACCAGGCGCAGGCCGCCATCGCCGCCCTGCACGCGGACGCGCCGACCGCCGAGGAGACGGACTGGGTGCAGATCGTCGAGTGGTACGACGAACTCGTCCGCGTGACCGACAGCCCGGTCGCCCGCCTCAACCGCGCGGTCGCCGTGGGCGAGGCCGACGGCCCACGCGCCGGCCTGACGGCCCTCGCCGCCCTGGACCCCGCCCTGCCCCGCCACACCGCGGTCGCGGCCTACCTCCACGAACGCGACGGCGACCTGACGACAGCGGCCCGCCTCTACGCCGAGGCGGCCCAACAGGCCCCCAACCTCGCCGAACGAGCCCACCTGACCCGCCAGGCCGCCCGCCTCAACACGGCCCGCTCCCGCTGACGCCTCCAGGGCTCAGGCCTTCATCGAGCCCAGGTCCCAAGCCCTCGTCCCGCATCCCATCTGCTCCCGCAGTCGCTCGGAGTACGGGCCGAACCCGTCGACCGGCGGGTAAGGCTCAACCACACTCGGGCCTAGCCGACCCTCACCTTGAGGATGCGGCCCGACGCCTCGACGACGAACAGGTCGTGCCGTGGGTCGTTGCCGCCGAATCCGCGGGCGATCCGGACGCTGGTGGGCATCCGCAGGCCGTCCACCAGGACACAGGACCGACCGGTCGCCGGGTTCACCTGGATCAGCTGGCCGTCGCGGAAGCTCGCGACCACCAGGTTGCCGCCGAAGTAGGTGAGGTCGTCAAGGAGCTTGATGTCCAAGGGGTTCGGGCTGAGGTTGGTGATCGTGGTGTGGTTCGCCGGGTCGTCGAGGGGGATCCGTACGACCGGGGACGAGGTGTCGGTGATGACGCTCGCGTACAGCTGATCGCCGACGATCTCAAGGCCGTTGGTGCCGAAAACGTTCGCCTTCTTCGTCCACTCCTCGTCCTGGGTGCCGTCCGGCCGGAACTTGAGGATGCCGGTGGCCAGCTCGCGGCTGACGTAGAAGTTCCCGTGGACGTCGATGGCCAGGCCGTTGATACCCGAGATCCCCTCCACGACCTTCTGGGGCTCCGGGTGGGCGGCGGTCGGGTCGAACCGCATGATGCCGCCGCGCGGCGTCAGCGGGTTCACACCGAAGTTGACGTACATCATCCCGTCCGGCCCGCGCCGGATGCCGCCCGGACCGGGTACGGGGAAGCTGGTCTTCAGGGTCCCGTCAGGGGCGTAGCCCTCGACCCTGTGCTTGGTCACATGCGATACCCAGAGCGTGCCGCGCCCGTCGAACTCCAGGTTCTCCCGCCAGTCCACCAGCGGTATGCCGCCCTCCCTGAACACCTCCACGCTCGCACGCTCCGGACACGGAGCCGTGGCGGCGGCAGCCGGTGCGGCGGCTGCCGCCGTCGCTGTCCCCGACCCGCCGACCAACAGCGCGGCCACCAGACTTCCCATGACTGCCACTCGATGTACTCGACGTACTCGACGTATGCGCATGGCGTCCGTTGTACAGGCCTGCTCATGCTGTCAATAGTCACTTGTCTGCCAACAGCCCGCATCCGCCACGTCGCGATTCTCTCCGTGGTCGGGCGGGCCCGGAATCGCCTGGACCCCTCGTGCGTTGGGGAGGGTGGGCATGAGATGCCGGTGGTGTGCGAGCAGAGTGGCCCGGGCGACCGGGCTGACAGATATTGGAGGGTCGCAATGGCTGCGCAGACGCAGAGGGCCGTGCTGGCGGGTGGATGCTTCTGGGGGATGGAGGAGCTGATCCGCCGGCTTCCGGGCGTGACGGCGACTCGGGTGGGATACACCGGGGGTGACGTGCCGAACGCGACGTACCGTAACCACGGCACGCACGCGGAGGCCATTGAGATCCTTTTCGACCCTGAGAAGACCGACTTCCGTGCGCTCCTGGAGTTCTTCTTCCAGATCCACGACCCGAGCACAAAGAACCGCCAGGGCAATGACATCGGCCTCAGCTACCGCTCGGCGATCTACTACGTGGATGACGAGCAGAAGCGGATCGCCGAGGACACGATCGCGGATGTGGACGCCTCCGGCCTGTGGCCGGGCAAGGTCGTCACCGAGGTAGAGCCGGTCGGCCCGTTCTGGGAGGCCGAGCCCGAGCATCAGGACTACCTGCAGCGTTACCCGGACGGCTACACCTGCCACTTCCCGCGCCCGGGATGGCGGCTGCCGGCCCGCGCGGAGGGCTGACCGGTACGTCGCAGGGGGTACCCCCACGAAGGGGTACCCCCTGCGACGCAAGGCCACGACCTCAGATTCCGCCCCGCGCCTTCACCACCTGCGCCGCGCTGTAGTCCCGCTGCTGCACATAGGCCTCGATCTTCGCGTCCCGGCCACCGCGGTACGCCCACGGCACGGCGTCGATATAGCCGTCCACCAGCCGGAACTGCTCGACCGCCGCCTCGTACCTGTCCTGCCAGAACAGCAGGCTGGCCAGCAGATGGCGGATCTGCGCGAGCCGCCAGTCGTCCGGGTTCGCGGCCGCCGCGGCCGCCACGTCGACCAGGGCGGCGTCGACCGCCGCGACGATCTCCGGGCGCTTGTAGAACTCGTCCTGTCCGAGTTCGTCGTGCTGGATCTCGTACTCGAAGTACGCCTCCAGCGGCAGCAGGCTCAGCAACTGGCCCGGCGCCCCCTTCTCGGCCGCGGACCGGGCGAAGGACTCCGCCAGCTCGTGCGAGCCGCGCCACTTCTTGCACCAGTACTGGAGCGCGGAGGTGTGCGCGGCCAGGTGGTGCGGGTCGCGCCTGACGATCTCGGCCCAGATCTCCTCGAACCGCTCGTGCGGGTAGCCCAGGCCCTTGGCCAGCGGTATCTCCACGATGAACGGGCACGGGTCGTCCCCCGCCAGGGCCTGCGCGTGCGCGCACGCCGCACGGGCCTGGTCCAGGATCCGGTGGAAGCCGTCGAACTGCTCCCGCGTCGTGTGCTTCGCGGTCGAAGAGCCCCGCACCTCCCAGGCCAGATAGATCAGCGACTCGGCGAGTACCAGCGCCACGTCGGGGTCGTCCTCCGACCGCTCCGCGCGCCACGCCAGCAGCCAGGAGTCGTCCTTGACGGCCTCCGACGCCAGCACGCTGGAGCGCCGGTCGCGCTCCTGCCAGTCCCGCCCGGCCTCGGCCAGGAACTGCTCGGCGGCCTTCCAGTCCCCGCCCCGCACGGCCTCCTTGACGGCCGTGATCCGCGGGTCGGGGGCGTAGGCCCGGTCGGTGTCCAACCGCTCACCGGGCAGAAAGCCCAGCTCGGCGGCGGCCTTCGGCAGGTCCCGGTTGCGCACGGACCCGCCGGCTCCGCCAGGGGCGGACTTCTTGCGGGTGCGGTACCAGGAGTAGATCGCGAAGAGGATCAGTGCGATCGGGAGGATGTGACTCATGGGGTTTCTGCGTCCTTGAGCGATGAGCAGCGGGCGGTAAGCGGTGAGTTCGGGCGGTGAGGGCGGGCCGGTCAGGTCGCCTGGGTCAGCAGTCGTCGCAGTTCCCGCGTGTCCGGTACGTCCGTCACCGCCGCGTCCAGCGCCTGCTTCAGCTCCTCCTCGTAGCCGTCCGGCAGACGCAGCCGTGCCGCGTCCGTCCAGGACAGCTCCCAGTGGGCCCGGCCGCGGCGGGCGAGCTCGGCGACGACCATGCGGGAGAGACGGGCGCGCATCTGGGGGCGCGCGAACTCCCGGGCGGCGCGGCCCGTGGCGGCCTGCGCCTCCTGCGACTTGGGGAGCAGGTCGGCCACCTGCCAGAGCTTGCCCGCGTCGACGGCGTCCAGGACGGCGGCCAGGGAGCCGTCGCCGCCGTTCACCTCGGTGACGGCCGCGCGCAGCGGCTCGGTGTCCTGGTCGGCGTGCCAGAGCATCGACTCGTTCACCAGCTGGGACCAGTCGGCGGCCCGGCGCAACCGATGTGCCTCGGGGGTGAGCGCGGCCTGCTCCAGCGCCGCGAACGCCTGAGCGGGGTCCGCGAGCAGACGGAGCGCGGGGCGGGCGCCGGTCAGGGTGCGGCCGTCGTCGGGGAGCTGTTCGATATGGGCGATGCGCTCGGCGATGGGCGGGTGGGAGTCGTACGGCGACTGCTCCTCCTCCGGCAGCGCCCGCCGCATCTCGTCCAGCTCCTCGGCGCGCCCGGCCAGCAGATGGCGCAGTCCGCCGAAGACCTCGCCGGGCGGCGGCAGCAGTCCGGCGCCGGTGCCGAGGGTGGCGTACGACTGCATGTAGAAGCCGTGGGCGGCGTCCAGGACGGGTATCTCGCGCAGCGCGGACGCGGTGGCGTCGCGGCCGGCGATGCGTGCGGCGGCCAGGTCGGCGGCGAGCTCCTGGCGGCGGCCGACGCCCCGGGAGGCGCGCAGGTAGAAGGTGCCGTACCAGAGGAACGGCTTGGCGGCGAGACGGTAGCTCAGGCCCGCCGACCCGGCGTCGACCGCGCCCGCCTCCTTGCCCTTGGCGAGCCGCTTGGCGTTCTTCTTCTCCTGCTTGGCCTCCTCCTTGGCGACCTTCTTGCGGGACCGTTCGTGCAGGCTGGCGACGGTGCGCAGCACCTGGAGGCGGCCGCGCAGGGTGATCGCGGCGAGGCGGGTGTCGTGGTTGGTGTAGTGCCCGAACTCATGGGCCAGGACGGACCGCAACTGCGGTTCGCTGAGCCCCGCCATCAGCGGCAGCCCGAGGTACATCCGGCGCCGGCCGGGCTTGAGGCCGAGGAACGTCGCGTCCTCGGACACGGCCGCGTTGACGTCCGGGGTCAGCAGGATCTCGTCGGGCGCGCGGGTTCCCGTCTGCTCGGCCAGTTCCCGTACGGCCGCCCAGAGTTCGGGTTCCTGCCCCTCGGTCACGGACAGGCCGGGCATCGGCTCGTCCTTGGGTGTGCGCAGCGCGAACATGCCCTGCACGATGGGGATCGCCAGCAGCGCGCTGACGATCCACACCTTGGCGGTGACACCGCCGACGCCGCCCTTGGCGACGGTCCAGTCGACGGCGACGAGCGCGCCGAGCATCACGAAACCGAGCAGATAGAACCCGGCGAGCAGGACGAGGGCGCGCACCGCGCGCAGAGTTGCCCCCATTTTGGGCAAGTCCCCCCACTAGAAATGGACATGACGAAGTGTGTGGGGGGAAGCGGAGTATGCCTCAGCGCAGGTCAGCCCGGCAACGCGGATTCCGGTCCGGGCACGCGCGTGCGCGGTTCAGTGGGGCAGCGTCGCCGGGCTGCCGCCGTTCGCCTCGTAGCCGGCCACCGCCAGCGCGCGGTACACCGCGAACTCCGCGGCCGGGTCGGCCGACAGGGTCCAGGGGAGGGCGCCGACATGGCCGTCGACGTGTATCAGCTGGTCCATGGCCTCCGCCCAGCGCTCGCCGCGCACCAGGAAGAAGATCAGCAGATGGCGCACATGGGCCAGCATCGGGTCGTCGGGGCGGGCCGCGTGCACCGCGAACAGCGCGCCGTGGATCGCCTTCGTCACGACCTCGCTCTGGTAGAAGCCGCTGACCAGGTTCACCTCGGGCAGGTGCTCGAAGACGGCGAAGAGCGGCATCGCGGCGAGGAGGGAGCCCTGGGGGGCGCGGGCCGCCGCCGCTTCCGCGAAGTCGTTGGCCAGCCGGCGGGAGCCGTGCCACTTCTCGCACCAGTAGTGCAGGGCCGCCAGATGGGCGCCCATGTGGGCCGGGGCGCGGTCCAGGATCTTCAGCCAGAGCTGCTCGAACTCCGGCCGCGGATAGGCCAGTCCCCGGGCCACCGACAGCTCGATGATGTACGGGATCGGGTCACCGGGGGCGAGCAGCGCGGCGTCGGCGCACGCCGACCTCGCCTCCTCCATGATGATCCGGAACTCGTCCGTGCCGGGCGTCGCCGTGCGCCACGCCTGCTGGACGAGGAACTCCGCGTGTACGGCCGCGCCGCCCGCGTCCTTGGCCTGCTCGGCCCGCCACACCCGCAGCCACTGCCCGCCGGGAGACTCGGCGACCCCGCCCGGCCGCTGCCGCAGTTCCAGCGACGCGGCGCCGGCGAAGGCCTGCACACGCTGCCAGCGCAGCTCGCCCTCCCCCTCCGTGCCGGCCAGCAGCTGCGAGGCCGCGCGGTAGTCCTGGGTGCGCTGGACCAGGTCCAGGACGTCCAGCAGGTCCTGGTCGGGGCCGGGCATGCGGATGTCCAGCTCCTCCTGCCGTACGAAGCCGTAGTTCGCCGGGTCCGCGGCGTCCGGGTGGCCCGGATGGACCTGCTCGATCATGCCCCGCCTGCGCCTCATGAACGGCAGCACCACAAAGCCGAGCATCACGAGCGCGATCAGGACCCAGAGAATCTCCATGCCTCCAGCGTTCCAGACGCCGCTGACAAATGGCGAACGAGGTCGGGAGGCTGTGGAGAAAGGGTTCTGTGGAGGGGGCGGCTCCCTGGCGCCGGGCATCTCGGCCCGTCCACACGGCTCGGCGCGTCCGGTCGGCTCGGCTGACGCATTCGCCCGGCGGCATCCATCGCGTTCGCGGACTACGCTCGGTGCCCATGAGTGACAGGCACATCAGTCAGCACTTCGAGACGCTCGCCATCCACGCGGGCAACACGGCGGACCCGCTCACCGGCGCGGTCGTCCCGCCCATCTATCAGGTCTCGACCTACAAGCAGGACGGCGTCGGCGGTCTGCGCGGCGGCTACGAGTACAGCCGTAGCGCCAACCCGACCAGGACCGCCCTGGAGGAGAACCTCGCCGCCCTGGAGGGCGGCCGTCGCGGCCTTGCGTTCGCGTCCGGACTGGCGGCCGAGGACTGCCTGTTGCGTACGCTGCTCAGCCCCGGCGACCACGTGGTCATCCCCAATGACGCCTACGGAGGTACGTTCCGCCTCTTCGCGAAGGTCGTGTCCCGGTGGGGGGTGGAGTGGTCGGTCGCCGACACCAGCGATCCGTCCGCCGTACGGGCCGCCATCACCCCGAAGACCAAGGCCGTGTGGGTGGAGACCCCCTCCAACCCGCTGCTCGGCATCACCGACATCGCGGCCGTCGCCCAGATCAGCCGGGACGCGGGCGCGAAGCTCGTCGTGGACAACACCTTCGCCACGCCGTACCTGCAGCAGCCGCTGTCCCTGGGCGCCGACGTGGTGGTGCACTCCCTGACCAAGTACATGGGCGGTCACTCGGACGTCGTCGGCGGCGCGCTGATCGTCGGTGACGAGGCGCTCGGCGAGGAGTTGGCGTTCCACCAGAACGCGATGGGCGCGGTCGCCGGGCCCTTCGACTCCTGGCTGGTGCTGCGCGGCACCAAGACGCTGTCGGTGCGCATGGACCGGCACAGCGAGAACGCCACGAAGATCGCCGACATGCTGACCCGGCACGCGCGCGTGACGAGCGTTCTGTACCCGGGGCTGCCCGAGCACCCCGGTCACGAGGTCGCCGCCAAGCAGATGCGGGCGTTCGGCGGCATGATCTCCTTCCAGGTCGCCGGTGGCGAGGAGGCGGCCGTCGAGGTCTGCAACCGCGCCAAGGTGTTCACGCTCGGCGAGTCCCTGGGCGGTGTGGAGTCCCTCATCGAGCACCCGGGCCGTATGACGCACGCGTCCGCGGCCGGTTCGGCCCTGGAGGTACCCGGGGACCTCGTACGCCTCTCCGTGGGCATCGAGAACGTCGACGACCTCCTGGAAGACCTCCAGCAGGCGCTCGGCTAGTCCTCACCAGCCCGTCAGCGGTGGAGTCGTCTCCGACGGCGGCTCCACCCACGGGCGGGCCATCACCGCCCACACCACGAACGCCACCGTCGCGGCGAACATCAGCAGCCACATCAGCCGAACGGCGGCCGTCCTGCGGCGCAGCATGCGGCCGCCGCGTCGCACGACCTCCGTGTACAGCTCCGGCGGCACCGGCGGTGGCGTGCCCTCCATGATCCGCCGTGCGGCCGCTTCCCGTTGCGGGCGATTCACGGCGACACCGCCTTCGGTCCCAGCACGGCGGGCGCGGCGCCGCGCGGCGGATGCAGCAGCGTCGACGTCGCCCGGTCGCAGATCGCGGTGACGCGCTCCGCCGGCAGCCCGAGCAGGGCCGCCACCTGCTCCTCGGCGACTCCCTCGTACAGGCGGAGGACCAGGATCAGGCGTTCCTGCGGGGAGAGCCGGGCGAGCGGCCCCTCGGGAGGCGGGCGGAACCGGGCGAGGACGCCCAGGCCGCCGTACTCGTGCCAGGCGGCCCGGGAGAAGCGGGCGGCCAGATACTGGCGGGCGCGGTCGTACGGGTCCTCGCCGCGCAGTCGGTCCCAGCACGCGTACGTGTGCGCGAGGGACAGCGTCAGCAGGCGCCTCGCGCGGGGGTTGTGGTCCTGCGGCTCCGCGGTGAGCAGCGTCGCGGCATGCAGCAGTCGCCCTGCCGCGCCCGCGACGAACGCCTCGAACTCCCGGGCCCGGCGGGCGTCCTGCGCCGCACGCCGTCGTCCCACCGCCCCTCCCGCCTGAAACCGCGCTCTGAGGAACCGGGTCCGGCCAGGTACGTGACACACCGGTCGTGCACGATTGGAGGACCCGTTTTCATATGAAGCCAGGGAGAGCCCAGGGTCAAGGGTCAGGACCCGATCAAGCGGCCACGCGTGCGTGCGCGGCTCCGCGCCGCCCGCTCAGGACGCCGTGGGCGTCTCCGCCCCGGTGATGCCCTGGGCCGCCATCCGCGAGGACAGCGCGGTATTGAAGCGCGTGAGGAGCGTGCAGAACGCCTCGCGCTCCTCCGGGGCCCAGTCCTGCGTCAGCTCCGCCATCAACTGACGGCGCGACGAGCGCACTTCCTCCAGTCGCGACTGCCCGCGCGGGGACAGCTGGAGCACCACCGCCCGCCCGTCCTCGGGGTGCGAGGTGCGCTTGACGAGCCCCGTGTCGACGAGGGGTGCCACCTGCCGGGTCACCGTCGACGAGTCGATCCCCATGCTCGCGGCGAGCGCCTTGACGCCCATGGGTCCCTCCTTGTCGAGCCGGTTGAGCAGCAGGTATGCGGCGCGGTCCATGGAGTTGCGCACCTGCCCGACCCCACCGAGCCGGGTCTGTTCGGCACGGCGGGCGAACACCGCCACCTCGTGCTGCAGCGTGTCGAGGAGACCGCTGTCAGCGACAGTCGTCATGTCCATCGACATTTCAGGTGTTGTGGGCATGGCCGGGGGCTCACTTCATGAAGGGGGTGCTGGGTTGGGGGACAGGGTACGCGGCCCGGACGCGGGGTGTACCGGCGCTGCGCAAACCCATCTCGGAGCTTGGTCACACCAGGGCCTTGCGCCTGTGAACTGCGAGACTTGTGTCATGAGCTACCGCACGGCTGACTCCTTGCCTCCCGTCACGCTCGACGACGTGCGCGGCGCGCAGAAGATGCTCACGGGCGTGGCGCGGGTGACGGCGATGGAGGGCAGCAGGCACCTGTCCCAGCTGGTGGGCGCCCCGGTGCACCTCAAGTGCGAGAACCTCCAGCGGACGGGGTCGTTCAAGCTGCGCGGCGCGTATGTGCGGATCGCCGGGCTGCTGCCGGAGGAGCGGGCGGCGGGCGTCGTCGCCGCGAGCGCCGGCAATCACGCACAGGGCGTCGCCCTGGCCTCCTCGCTGCTCGGCGTGCGCTCGACCGTGTTCATGCCGAAGGGCGCCCCGCTGCCGAAGATCAGCGCCACCCGGGACTACGGCGCCGAGGTGCGGCTGCACGGCCAGGTGGTCGACGAGACGCTGGCCGCCGCGCAGGAGTACGCGGCCGAGACCGGCGCGGTGTTCATCCACCCCTTCGACCACCCCGACATCATCGCTGGTCAGGGCACGGTCGGCCTGGAGATCCTGGAACAGTGCCCGGAGGTGCGGACGATCGTCGTCGGCATCGGCGGGGGAGGGCTCGCGGCGGGCATCGCGATGGCGGTGAAGACGCTGCGGCCGGACGTGCGGATCGTGGGCGTACAGGCGGCGGGCGCGGCGGCGTACCCGCCCTCGCTGGCCGCCGGGCACCCCGTCGCCGTCGACAACCCGGCGACGATGGCCGACGGCATCAGGGTCGGCCGCCCGGGTGAAGTGCCGTTCCGGATCATCGGCGAGCTGGTGGACGAGGTCCGCACGGTCAGCGAGGACGAGCTGGCCACCGCCCTGCTGCTGTGCCTGGAGCGGGCCAAGCTGGTCGTCGAACCGGCCGGGGCGAGCCCCGTCGCGGCGCTGCTCAGCGAGCCCGACGCCTTCGAGGGCCCGGTCGTCGCGGTGCTCTCCGGCGGCAATGTCGACCCGGTGCTTCTGCAACGCGTCCTGCGGCACGGCATGGCCGCGCAGGGGCGCTATCTGGCCGTACGGCTGCGGCTGACGGACCGGCCGGGCGCGCTCGCCACGCTTCTCGGCGTGTTGTCAGTGGTGGACGCTAACGTCCTCGACGTGAGTCACGTACGGACCGACCCGCGGCTCGGGCTCACGGAGGCGGAGGTCGAGCTGCACTTGGAGACGAAGGGCCCCGCGCACTGCGTCGAGGTCGGCCAGGCCCTGCGTGAGGCGGGCTACACCGTCATCGGCTGACGCGTGAGTCACTCGTTCGGAAAATTCCGTTGAGAGACGCGATACATCGCGTTATGGTGTGGCGCGAGTTCACAGCCTCTCTGAACCTTCCCCGACGACGTGGAGATTCATATGCCAGGCGCCATCTATGCCGAAGGCCTGGTGAAGACCTTCGGCGACGTAAGGGCTCTGGACGGCGTCGACCTCGATGTCCCCGAGGGCACGGTCCTCGGCCTGCTCGGGCCGAACGGCGCGGGCAAGACGACGGCCGTCCGCTGTCTGACGACCCTGCTGCGCCCCGACAGCGGCTCGGCGCTCGTCGCGGGCATCGATGTCCTCAAGCAACCCGACGCCGTACGCCGCTCCATCGGTCTGTCCGGCCAGTTCGCGGCGGTCGACGAGTACCTCACCGGCCGCGAGAACCTGCAGATGGTCGGCCGGCTCTACCAGATGAGGGCGCAGGCGGCGAAGGCTCGCGCGGCCGAGCTGCTGGAGCAGTTCGACCTCGCCGACGCCGCCGACCGCCCCACCAAGACCTACTCCGGCGGTATGCGCCGCCGCCTCGACCTCGCGGCCGCCCTGGTGGTCTCACCGCCCGTGATGTTCATGGACGAGCCGACGACCGGCCTCGACCCGCGCAACCGCCAGCTGCTGTGGGAGGTCATCAAGCGACTGGTCTCCGGCGGCACGACCCTGCTGCTGACCACCCAGTACCTCGAAGAGGCCGATCACCTGGCGCACGACATCGCCGTCGTCGACCACGGCCGCGTCATCGCCACGGGCACCTCCGACCAGCTCAAGGCCCGCACCGGCGGCGAGCGCGTCGAGGTCGTGGTGCACGAGCGTGACGACATACAGCCCGCGTCCGAGGTGCTGAGCGGCTTCGGCAAGGGCGAGACCACGGTCGAGGAGCACATGCGCAAGCTCACCGTGCCGGTGACCGGCGGCGCCAAGCTGCTCGCCGAGGTCATCCGCGAGCTCGACACCCGCGGCATCGAGATCGACGACATCGGCCTGCGTCGCCCGACCCTCGACGACGTGTTCCTCTCCCTGACGGGACACGTGGCCGAGGTGAAGGACGAGGGGAACGGCGCGGAGGCCGTTCACACGAGCGCCGGAAAGGGGCTGGTGAAGTGAGCACCCTGAACGACTCCATGGTCATCGCTCGGCGGAACCTGATTCGCATGACCCGGATTCCCGAGATGATCCTGTTCGGGCTGGTCCAGCCGGTGATGTTCGTGGTGCTGTTCACCTACGTCTTCGGCGGCTCGATGAAGATCGGCAACACAACCGACCCAGATGTCTACAAGAACTTCCTGATGGCCGGCATCTTCGCCCAGACCGTCACGTTCGCCACCGCGGGAGCGGGCGCCGGGATCGCGGACGACATGCACAAGGGCCTGATCGACCGGTTCCGCTCGTTGCCGATGTCGCGCGGTGCGGTGCTGACCGGGCGCACGGTCGCGGATCTCGTCCAGACGGCACTGACGACACTCGTTCTCGCGATCGTCGCGCTGATCGTCGGCTGGCGCCCCGGCTCCGCGGACCCGACCAACTTCGGGAAGATCCTGGGCGGCTTCGGTCTGCTTCTTCTTCTGGGGTACGCCTTCACATGGATCGGTGCACTGATCGGTCTGACGGTGCGTACGCCGGAGGCGGCGACCTCGGGAGGTCTGATCTGGCTGTTCCCCGTCACCTTCATCTCGATCGCGTTCGTGGATTCGAGCCAGATGACCCCGTGGCTGCGGCACGTCGCCGACTGGAACCCCTTCAGCGCGACGGTGCAGGCGTGTCGCCAGCTCTTCGGAGACCCGGGTCTGTCCCAGTCCGGCGCCTGGCCCATGCAGCATCCGGTCTGGGCCTCGTTGATCTACTCGGTCCTGATCATCGCCCTGTTCCGCACCCTGGCCGTGCGGAAGTACCGCTCGGCGACCGCATGACAAAGGCCCCCGGCGCCACGTGGGCGCCGGGGGCCGGTCAGGGACGGGTCGGTCGGGCTCAGCCGCCGCACGGTCCGGTCAGCCGCTGTAGGGCTCGGCCTTCATGATCCGCACCGAGGCCTTCTTGCCGTTCGGCAGCTCGTACTCGGCGTCCTCGCCGACCTTGTGGCCGATGACGCCGGTGCCCAGCGGGGACTGCGGCGAGTAGGTCTCGATGTCCGCGCTCGCGTACTCGCGGGAGGCGAGCAGGAAGGTCAGGGTGTCGTCCTCGTCACCGTCGAAGGCGATCGTCACGACCATGCCCGGCGCCACCGCACCGTCCGCCGAGGTCGGCGCCTCGCCGACCTGGGCGTTCTCCAGGAGCTGGGTCAGCTGGCGCACACGGAGCTCCTGCTTGCCCTGTTCCTCCTTGGCCGCGTGGTACCCGCCGTTCTCGCGCAGGTCGCCCTCCTCGCGCGCGGCCGCGATCTTGGCGGCGATCTCCGTGCGCGCAGGACCAGTAAGGAACGCAAGCTCATCCTTGAGCTTGTTGTACGCCTCCTGGGTCAGCCAGGTGACGTTCTCGCTGGTCTGGGTCACAGGTGCTCCTCGTAGTTACTGGGAATACAAAGCATCGCCCTACCCAGAAGGATGTTCCCTCACGGAAGGGCGAAACCACGAGCCTAACAATTCAATGGCCGAAGGGGGAGGACATAAGCCATCAGAATCACATCAACGCAGGTCAGCGCCTACGCATTCCGGGCGAACCCGGTCGGTGTCGATCACTGCCGGTCGGATTCGGTCGGCGGACCGGCCCGCGGGCTCAGTCGGCGTGGCAGCCGAGCAGCTCGGCCGTCGTTCCCCGGGACGTCGTACGGAGCGTGACGACCTTGTCGATGCGGGTCGCGTCACCGTCGAAGCGGAAGTCGGCGCGGCCCACCTCGGCGCCGTTCTCCGCCTGGGAGCGCACGGTGCAGTAGCCGGAGGCGCCGGCGTCCTTGCGGACCTCCAGATGCACCTGCACCGCGTCCCGGCCCGCGTCGAACTTGATCACCTCGGCGCTGATCTTGTTCTGGCCGACGTAGTGGTAGCCGAAGTAGCCGATCAGTGCCAGCAGGGCCACCCCGAGGACGGTGCCGACGACCTTGAGCGTGCGGTCGGAGCGCGCGTCCGAGGAGCGGCCGTAGCGGCCCTCGGGCAGCCGCGTGCTCGCCGTACTCATGATCGTCCTCTCGGCCGGAGCGGGACGGATGTCCCGAAACGGGGCTTCGGGGCCGTCCCCCGGAATTATCCGTCCCCCGATTCGGTCACTATAGAAGCCGCCGATCGCACCGGTTCGCACCGGGCGCCGACTACGAGGATTGAGTCTTGACTGACCAGCTGCGACTGATGGCCGTGCACGCCCACCCCGACGACGAGTCGAGCAAGGGCGCGGCGACCATGGCGAAGTACGTGTCCGAGGGGGTGGACGTGCTGGTCGTGACCTGCACGGGCGGGGAGCGCGGCTCCATCCTCAATCCGAAGCTGCAGGGCGACAAGTACATCGAGGAGCACATCCACGAGGTACGCAAGAAGGAGATGGACGAGGCCCGCGAGATCCTCGGGGTGAAGCAGGAGTGGCTCGGCTTCGTCGACTCGGGTCTGCCCGAGGGCGACCCGCTGCCGCCGCTCCCGGAGGGCTGCTTCGCCCTGGAGGACGTCGACAAGGCGGCCGGAGAGCTGGTGAAGCAGATCCGTTCGTTCCGTCCCCAGGTGATCACCACCTACGACGAGAACGGCGGCTACCCGCACCCCGACCACATCATGACCCACAAGATCTCGATGGTGGCCTTCGAGGGCGCGGCGGACACCGAGAAGTACCCGGAGTCGGAGTACGGCCCGGCGTACCAGCCGCGGAAGCTCTACTACAACCAGGGCTTCAACCGTCCCCGCACCGAGGCCCTGCACCAGGCCATGCTCGACCGGGGCATGGAGTCTCCCTACGGTGACTGGCTCAAGCGCTGGGACGAGTTCGGGATGAAGCAGCGCACGCTCACCACGCATGTGCCGTGCGGCGACTTCTATGAGATCCGCGACAAGGCGCTGCTCGCGCACGCCACCCAGATCGACCCCGACGGCGGCTGGTTCCGCGTCCCGCTGGAGCTCCAGCGGGAGGTCTGGCCGACGGAGGAGTACGAGCTCGCGAAGTCCCTGGTCGATACCTCCCTCCCCGAGGACGACCTCTTTGCGGGCATCCGCGACAATGCCTGACATGAGCGCAAGCGCAAGCCTGGCAATGACACAGCTCGCCACCCTCGCGAAGGAGGTGGACGAGGACAAGGTCACTCCCGGCGTCCTCGGTTTCATCGTCTTCGCGGTGATGGCGGTGGCGGTGTGGGGCCTGATGAAGTCCATGAGCCGCCACATGAACAAGGTCGACTTCAAGGAGGCCCCGGACCCCGAGTCGGGGGCCTCCGACGAGGGTGCCGACGCCACGAGCGCGGCCAAGCCACGCCAGGGCTAGTCGGCAGGGCCGGCCCCAGGGCCGGTCGGCAGGGCCGGTCACTGCCGGGCTGCCGTCCCCACCCCCATGACCTCGCGCGCATGGCGGTTCGGCACCATGCCGAGCCGCCAGGCCTGCCAGCCCGCCTCCAGGTTCACGCCGCGTTCGAGCAGGAGCAGATACGCCTCGACGTAGTCGCTCAGCTTCTCGTCCCGCAGCGCATGCCCGTCGCGCCCCAGCTGGGCCAGCTCCTCCTGCGCCACGGCCGTCCCGATCTCCACCCCACCGGGCGCCGCGTACGGCAGCAGTGTGCAGCGCAGGAAGCGGGCCCAGTCCTCGCCCCTGCGGTCCCCGTACGACGTGAACAGGCCCACCGCCTCGTCGCACAGGGTCAGAGCCTGCTGGGTGCGGGTGTTGCCGCCGTCCACGACCGCGAGTTCCAGGCAGGTCCAGGCCTCGCCGTGACAGACGCCGATGCGCTGGAAGTCGGCCCGGGCGTCCATCAGGAGCTGGCGGGCGAAACCGGAGTTCTTCAGCGAGCCGGTCTGGGCGGCGCGCTGGTCACGGGTGACCCGTGCCGAGTGGTGCCGGGCGCAGGCGAGGCCGTACACGTCGCGCATCCGGGAGAACATCGTGCGTGAACGCTCCAGCTCGCGTACCGCCAGGTCCAGGTTGCCCGTCTCCTCCAGGGCCTGGCCCAGGTAGTAGAGGGACCAGGCCTCGCCGCGCGCGTCCTCGTTGTCGCGGTGGCGGGCGGCCGCCTGACGCAGGCCGTCCACCGCCGGGGACGGGTCGCCGGCGACCAGCCGGGCGCGGGACAGCTGGGTCATGGCCCAGGCCTCGCCCCGGGCGTCGCGGGTGCGGCCGTACAGATCCAGGGCCGTGCGCAGTTCGGTCTCGGCGCGCGGTACGTCGCCCATGCGCAGGCCCAGCTGGCCGAGCTGGAAGTGGGCCCAGGCCTCGCCGTGGATCGACTCGCCGGCCCGGTGCAGGGACAGCGACTCGGTCAGCAGGGCGAGGGACTCCGCGATCCGGCCCCGGTCCCGCTCCACCGCCGCCAGCGCGTGCATCGTCCAGGCGCGGTCCGTCGCCAGCGCGGGCGCCGACTGCAGGTCCAGGGCCTCGCGGAGTTTCGTCGCCGCCTCGGTCAGGTTGCCCTGGTGGTGCAGGGTGATGCCGAGGGAGCACAGGGCGCGGGCCGCACCCGCGTCATGGTGGGCCTCCATATAGAGGTCCACCACCGAGGCCAGGGTCGTGCGCGCCTTGTCCAGCTCGCCGAGCTGCCGGGCCGCGATACCCGTGCGCCACTGCACCGAGCGGACCAGCAGGCCCTGGTCGACGGCTTCGGCCAGCTCGCTGATCTCGCCCAGGCGGTAGAGGTCGCCCCGCAGGAGGCAGTAGTCGCACAGGGCGCCCAGCAGATTGAGCACCGCCGCGTGGTTCACGTCCTCCGCGTGCCGCAGCGCCGCCGTGATGAAGCTCGACTCGTCGTCCAGCCAGCGCAGCGCGTCGTCCAGCGAGGTGAAGCCGTGCGGGCTGAAACGGTCGGAGCGGGTCGACATGTTGCCGTCGACCAGGCGCAGCACCGAGTCCGCCAGCTGGGCATAGTTAACGATCAGCCGCTCCTGCGCGGCCGTACGCTCCGTCGGTTCCTCCTCGTCGAGGAGGCGGGCCTGGGCGAAGGCGCGGACCAGGTCGTGCAGACGGTAGCGGTTGCCGCGGACCTGGTCGATCAGGCCCGACCGGGAGAGGGCCACGAGGTGGCGGGTCGCCTCCGCCTCGTCCGTGGCCAGCAGTGACGCCGCCGCTGCCGCGCCCAGCGAGGCCCGGCCGGCCAGCGCGAGCCGGCGCAGCAGACGCCTCGCCATCTCCGACTGGTCGGTGTAGCGCAGCCACAGCACCCGCTCGATCGGCTCCACCGGGCCGTACGCGCCCAGATCCGTCGCCAGCGTGCGCGGTGAACGCGGCCCCAGCGAGGAGCCCGCGATCCGCAGCGCCAGCGGCAGCCCGCCGCACAACTGACGTATCAGATCGGCGGATTCGGCGTCGTAGGGGCCCGAGGAGTCCTGTGCCGTCGCGGTCAGCAGCTCCTCCGCGCCCGCCGCGTCCAGGGCCGCCACCGGCAGTTCGTGCACCCAGGCGGCGAGGTCCGCGGGCAGGTCGAGGGGCTCGCGGGCGGTGACCAGGACCAGGCTGTCGGAGCGCTCGGGGACGAGGGTGCGGATCTGCTCCGGGTCCGAGGCGTCGTCCAGGACGACCGTGACCGGCAGGCCGGTGAGGTGCTGGTGGTAGAGCTCGCTCAGCCGCTTGACCTGCTGGTCCGCCGAGGAACGCTCACGGAACAGCAACTGCTCACGGGGCGCACCCAGACGGTTCAGCAGATGCAGCAGCGCATCCCGGGTGGACAGCGGCGACTCCTCCGTCGTGTCGCCCCGCAGATCCACCAGGCACGCCCCGCGGAACTGGTCCTTCAGATCGTGGGCCGCGTGCACGGCGAGTGCCGTACGGCCGCTGCCGGGCGCCCCGTGCAGCACGACGACCGTCGGCTTCGTCTCCGTGCTCGCGCGTGCCGCCTGCACCCACTGCCGGATGCGGGCCATCTCCTGCCTGCGGCCACCGAACGGGTCGACCGGCTCCGGCAGTTGACCGAACGACTGCTCCAGCACGCTGCGCCCGCGGGCCGCCGCGCTCTTGTCCGCGCCCTTCAGCCGCGGCCCCGTCTTCTTCGGGCCGGTGGACGCGCTCAGCACCCGCTGCTGGTCGAGGAACGGACGGATGCCCCGTACCTCCAGCGCCGTCAGCCACTGCAGCCGCAGCTGTTCCGGGCCGCCGGGCTGGCCGACGGCGCCCGCGCGGTGGTGCGCGGCCGGCAGATGCGTACCGGCCACCTTCACGACCGTCGCCGCCGCGCCGATGACACCCACGGTCACGCCGGCGCCCACCGCCGTGGTCGTGTCCGTGCCGAGCGCGAGGTCGGCCACCAGCGCCGCGAAGGCCGCGACGCCGGCCACCATCAGCGGCGTACCGCCACCCTCCCGCGCGAACCGCTGACCGAACGTCAGCCGGCCGGCCTCCGCCTCGTCCAGTGCCCGGGTGTACGCCTCGTACTCCTCGGCCGCCGCCTGCGCCATGGAGTCCAGCGCCCCGCGCGCCCGCGACAGCAGCACCTGGCCCTCGATGCGGCCCCCCGAACGCCGCACCTCCTCCTCCACGGCCCGAGCCAACAGCCGCTCGGCATCGGCCCGATGGCTGTCCCGCATGTCACGTCCCCCTCCGGCGGCAATGGCGTTCTTGGTCAAGTGTGCTGCGGATGGGGCGTCGTGGGGAGGGGGCCGGGTGATCGTGTGGAACCTCGGTCTCCGCGGCGTTGTGGAGGGATGGTGAAGCGGTGTCGTGGGACGCCTGTTTGGCCATGGTGATCGCACACATCGTCCGACGACAAGAGCGACCAGAGCGTGCAGCCGGCGCCCGCCCCCACCCGGTCGTCCGCCCCGCCGCAGCAGTGACATCGCGGGCGGGGGCATCACCTTCGGCGCGCCGACCGGAAGCGTCGAACTGTCCGTGCCGGGCTCCGCCCCCGACCTGGCCCCGCTGCCCCCTCCGATGCCGCCGCGACGGCCGCCGAGTGCACCGAGAGCCTCGGAACCAACCCCACCGACCACGCGGAAGTGAAGCCCGGCGACCGCTTCTGTCTGCGGACCGGAGAAGGCAGGACCGCCCGCCTCCATGTCGACGCCGCACCGATCCAGGGGACGGGGCGACTGGAGATCACCGTCTGGTAGACGCCTGACGGAGGGGGTACTGCGGCAGGATGGACCCCATGCCGAACCGACTGGCTCACGAGACGTCCCCCTACCTCCTCCAGCACGCCGAGAACCCCGTCGACTGGTGGCCGTGGTCGGCCGAGGCCTTCGAGGAGGCCCGCAAGAGCGGCAAACCGGTCCTGCTCAGCGTCGGCTACAGCAGCTGCCACTGGTGTCACGTCATGGCGCACGAGTCCTTCGAGGACCACGAGACCGCCGACTACCTCAACGCCCACTTCGTCAGCGTCAAGGTCGACCGCGAGGAACGCCCCGACGTGGACGCCGTCTACATGGAGGCCGTCCAGGCGGCCACCGGCCAGGGCGGCTGGCCCATGACGGTGTTCCTCACCCCGGACGCCGAGCCCTTCTACTTCGGCACCTACTTCCCGCCCGCCCCCCGCTCCGGCATGCCGTCCTTCCGCCAGGTCCTGGAGGGCGTGCGCACCGCCTGGACCGACCGGCGGGACGAGGTCGCCGACGTCGCCGGGAAGATCGTCCGGGACCTGGCCGGGCGGGAGATCTCCTACGGCGGACCCGAGGCCCCCGGCGAGCAGGAGCTCGCGGCGGCGCTGCTCGGGCTCACCCGGGAGTACGACCCGCAGCGCGGCGGATTCGGGGGCGCGCCCAAGTTCCCGCCGTCCATGGTGATCGAGTTCCTGCTGCGGCACCATGCGCGCACCGGGGCCGAGGGCGCCCTGCAGATGGCCCAGGACACCTGTGAGCGCATGGCCCGCGGCGGCATCTACGACCAGCTCGGCGGCGGCTTCGCGCGCTACTCCGTCGACCGCGACTGGGTCGTGCCGCACTTCGAGAAGATGCTGTACGACAACGCCCTGCTGTGCCGCGTCTACGCCCACCTCTGGCGTGCCACGGGCTCGGAGCTGGCCCGCCGCGTCGCGCTGGAGACCGCCGACTTCATGGTGCGTGAACTGCGCACCGACGAGGGCGGTTTCGCCTCCGCGCTCGACGCCGACAGCGACGACGGCACCGGCAAGCACGTCGAGGGCGCCCACTACGTCTGGACCCCGCGGCAACTGCGTGAGGCGCTCGGCGACGACGACGCCGAACTCGCCGCCCGCTACTTCGGCGTCACCGAGGAGGGCACCTTCGAACACGGCTCCTCCGTCCTCCAGCTCCCGCAGCAGGACGAACTGTTCGACGCCGAGAAGATCACCTCCGTACGGCAGCGGCTGCTCGACAGGCGTGCCGAGCGCCCCGCCCCCGGCCGGGACGACAAGATCGTCGCCGCCTGGAACGGCCTCGCGATCGCCGCCCTCGCCGAGACCGGCGCCTACTTCGACCGCCCCGACCTGGTGGACGCCGCCCTCGGCGCCGCCGACCTGCTCGTACGGCTGCACCTGGACGACCACGCCCGGCTCGCCCGCACCAGCAAGGACGGCCAGGTCGGCGCCAACGCGGGGGTGCTGGAGGACTACGCCGATGTCGCCGAGGGCTTCCTCGCGCTGGCCTCCGTCACCGGCGAGGGCGTCTGGCTGGAGTTCGCCGGGTTCCTGCTCGACCATGTGCTGGCCCGCTTCGTGGACGAGGAGTCCGGTGCCCTCTACGACACCGCGGCCGACGCCGAGCAGCTGATCCGCCGCCCCCAGGACCCCACCGACAACGCCGCCCCCTCCGGCTGGACCGCGGCGGCCGGCGCCCTGCTGAGCTATGCCGCGCAGACCGGTGCCGAGCCGCATCGCACCGCCGCCGAGCGGGCGTTGGGTGTCGTCAAGGCCCTGGGACCGCGCGTCCCCCGCTTCATCGGCTGGGGTCTGGCGGTCGCCGAGGCCAACCTCGACGGGCCGCGCGAGATCGCGGTCGTCGGGCCGACGATGGACGACCCCGCCACAAAGACCCTGCACCACACGGCGCTTCTCGGCACCGCGCCCGGTGCGGTCGTGGCCATGGGAACTCCGGAGAGTGGCGAATTCCCGCTCCTCACCGACCGCCCCCTGCAGCAGGGTCAACCCGCCGCCTACGTCTGCCGCAACTTCACCTGCGACGCCCCGACCACCGATCCGGAACGGCTGCGGACCGCGCTGACCAGCTGAAACGGCAGCGGGCGAGGGGCGGTTACGCAGGCGATGTTCGAATTGCTCACTCTCGGGGCTCGTTGTGAGGAAACGCGCTCTTCATCGAAACGGCCTGCGGACTTCACAGATCCCCCCTAATGTCTACATGGTTCCGCGACAGATGTGACTCGCTGTCGCGGAAGGGGGCATTGGGGATCTGGGGGGATCTGTTGCTGACGTCTGTCTTCATATCGGCCGTCTCGCTGGCCTTGTTCTGGATGGCGGCCTTCACCCTGTGGTGGCAGATGCACGCGTGGCGCACGCCCGAGGTGCTCGCCTCCACCCGGTTCAGCAGACCGGACGGGGACGAGCATCTGTCATTCTCGCTGCTGCTTCCGGCACGGCACGAGCAAGCCGTGCTGGACCACACGATCCAGCGACTGCTGGAGTCCACACACACCGACTTCGAGATCATCGTCATCGTCGGGCACGACGACCCGGAGACCACCGAGGTCGCCGAGAAGGCCGCCGCACGTGATCCGCGCGTCCGCGTCGTCGTCGACACCCACGAGAAGAAGAACAAGCCGAAGGCCATGAACACGGCACTGCCGCACTGCCGTGGCGATGTCGTCGGGGTCTTCGACGCCGAGGACCAGGTCCACCCGGAGCTCCTCGCCCATGTCGACCACGCGTTCCGCGACACCGGCGCCGACGTCGTCCAGGGCGGTGTCCAGCTGATCAACTTCCACTCCAGCTGGTACAGCCTGCGCAACTGCCTGGAGTACTTCTTCTGGTTCCGCTCGCGCCTTCATCTGCACGCGCAGAAGGGGTTCATCCCGCTCGGCGGCAACACCGTCTTCGTACGCACCGATGTGCTGCGGGAGGCCGACGGCTGGGATCCCAACTGTCTGGCAGAGGACTGCGACCTGGGTGTCCGTCTCTCCAGCGTCGGCAAGAAGGTCGTCGTCGCCTACGACTCCGACATGGTGACCAAGGAGGAGACGCCCGGCAGCCTGATGTCGCTGCTGAAGCAGCGCACCCGCTGGAACCAGGGCTTCCTTCAGGTCTACCGCAAGAAGGACTGGCGGCAACTGCCCACCTTCGGGCAGCGGTTGCTCGCCCGGTACACCCTCATGACGCCGTTCATGCAGGCCTTCACCGGGCTCGTCATCCCGCTCAACATCGCGATCGCGGTGTTCCTCGACGTGTCCGTGGGCGTCGCCTTCATCACCTTCCTGCCGGCCGTCACCGCGCTCGTCACCTTCGTCTTCGAGATCGTCGGACTGCACGACTTCGGTAAGCAGTACGGACTGCGCGTCCGCTTCGTGCACTACCTGAAGCTCGTCGTGGGCGGCCCCTTCTACCAGGTGCTCCTCGCCGGAGCCGCCGTCCGCGCCGTATGGCGTGAGCAGCGCGGCCAGAACGACTGGGAGCTGACCACCCACGTCGGCGCGCACATCCCGGATGTCGATGCCGGTGCCGCGACGACCCGAGACCTCCGAGAGGACGTCCCCGCGTGACCTCCACCCTTCCCGCGGTGACCACTCCGAAGGTCCCCGCGCAGAGACAACCTGTCCCTATGACGCGTTCGGCCGGTCGAACAGAACCGCCGAGCCGTCTCCGCTCCTCCCGCTCCGACCTCGCCCTGTGCGGCGTACTCCTCGTCGCGATCCTCGTCGTACAGGGCTGGAACATCGCCGACTACCCGACCCTCAGCGACGACGAGGGCACCTATCTCGCCCAGGCCTGGGCCGTCCAGGAGGGCCGGGGCCTCGCGCACTACACGTACTGGTACGACCACCCGCCGCTCGGCTGGGTCCAGCTCGCCCTGCTGACCTGGATACCCGCCGCGCTCAGCCCGGAGTCGATGACCGTCGGCACCATGCGCGCCGCGATGCTGGTCATCAGCGCGGTCAGCGCGGTGCTCGTGTACGTGCTCGGGCGGCGGCTGTCGCTGCCGCGCTGGGCGGCCGGGCTGGGCATGGTCCTGTTCGGGCTCTCGCCCCTGTCGGTCGTGCTCCAGCGGGAGATCTTCCTCGACAACCTCGCGGTGATGTGGACGCTGCTCGCGTTCGCCCTGGCCGCCTCGCCGAGCCGTCACCTCTGGCACCACTTCGGCGCCGGGATCGCGGCCGCGACGGCCGTACTGACCAAGGAGACGATGCTCTTCGTCCTCCCTGCGGTCTTCATCACCATGTGGCGGCACAGCCACCGCGACACCCGCAAGTTCGCCCTCACCGGCGCCGTCACGGCGTGCGCGCTGATCGGCCTGTCGTACCCCCTCTTCGCCCTGCTCAAGGGCGAGTTGCTGCCGGGCGCCGGGCACGTCTCGCTCTGGGACGGCATCAAGTACCAGATGACCAGGCCGGGTTCGGGCTTCATCCTCGACGCCGGCTCGGGCTCGCACGGCGTCCTTGAGTCCTGGCTCTACTACGACCGCGTCCTCATCCTCGGCGGCCTCGCGGGCGGGCTGCTGCTCCTGGTCACCTGGCGCTGGTCGGTCACCGCCCGCGCCCTGGCCGGACCGTCGTTCGCGGTGGTCATCCTCGCCGTGGTGGCGATGCGCCCCAACGGCTACCTGCCCGCCATGTACGTCATCCAGGCACTGCCGTTCCTCGCCCTGGTCCTCGCCGGAGGAACGGCCTCCGTCGCCCACGCCGTGCTGCGGCGCCGGCGGTCCGAGGCCGAGCACCGGTACCTGACCGGCGGACGGTACGCCCTCGCGGCCGTACTCGCGCTCGCCGCCGGTGCGTACGTCGTCCCGCACTGGTACGAGGGGGACCGCACCGCCGTCACCGCTGACGCCAACGCGCCCTACCGGGCCGCCTCGAAGTGGCTGTCCACCGAGGTGGCGGACCCGCAGGACACCCGTGTCCTCGTCGACGACGCGCTGTGGCTGGACCTGGTGCACGCCGGGTACCGGCCAGGGCGCGGCGTCATCTGGTTCTACAAGGCCGACCTCGACCCGGCCGTGACCAAGACCATGCCGCGCGGCTGGAAGGACCTCGACTACGTCGTCGCCTCGCCGACGGTCCGGCGCGACGCGGTCGACCTGCCCAACGTCAAGGCGGCCATCGAGCACTCGAAGCCGGTCGCCGTCTTCGGCACCGGCGAGGACCGCGTCGAGATCCGCCAGATCCAGACAGCCGCCGGAGGCGTGCGATGACCCACGAGTACACCGCCCCCGGCGAGCTGGGCGATCCGTCCGTCGAAGCCGCCGAGGTGCCCGAGCCGGGCGCCGTCACCATCGTCGTACCGACGTACAACGAGTCTGCCAACGTACGGCAGTTGCTGCACCGGATCACCGAGTCGGTGCCGTCCCGGCTGCCCTGCGAGGTCGTCTTCGTGGACGACTCCACCGACGACACCCCGCAGGTCATCGAGGAGGCCGCCCAGGACTGCCCGTTCCCGGTCACCGTCATCCACCGGGACGAACCCGTCGGCGGGCTCGGCGGCGCGGTCGTCGAGGGGATGAAGGCGGCCGGGTCGGACTGGATCGTCGTCATGGACGGCGACTGCCAGCACCCGCCCTCCCTGGTCCCGGAGTTGGTGGCCACCGGCGAGCGCGCGAACGCCGGGCTCGTCGTCGCCTCCCGGTACATCAAGGGCGGCAGCCGGGCCGGGCTCGCGGGCAGCTACCGGGTGGCCGTGTCGCGGGGCGCGACGTGGCTGACCAAAGCCCTCTTCCCGCGTCGGCTGCACGGCATCAGCGACCCGATGAGCGGCTTCTTCGCGATCCGCCGCAGCGACATCGCCGCGGAGGCGCTCAAGCCGCTCGGCTACAAGATCCTGCTGGAACTGGCGGTCCGCAGCCGCCCTCGCACGGTCACCGAGGTGCCGTTCGTCTTCCAGGAGCGGTTCGCGGGGGAGTCCAAGTCGACAGCAGCCGAGGGACGCCGCTTCCTGCGCCATCTCGCCGGGCTGCGTACGGCCGACCCGCTGGCCCGCATGGTGGTGTTCGGGCTGATCGGCCTGACGGGCTTCGTGCCGAACCTCGTCGCGCTGTGGGCGATGACCCGGGCCGGGCTGCACTACCTCCCCGCGGAGATCGTCGCCAACCAGTTCGGCGTGGCCTGGAACTTCCTGCTCATCGAGAAGGTGCTGTTCCGCGACCGGCGCCGGCACCGCCACTGGGCCGACCGCACGATCCGGTTCGCGCTGCTCGCCAACGCCGATCTGGTGCTGCGCATCCCGCTGATCGCGCTGCTCGTCGGCCAGTTCGGGCTGGCCGTACTGCCCGCGACCGCGCTGGCCCTGGTCATCACGTTCGTCCTGCGCTTCGTCGGGACCGAAGCGCTGGTCTATCTGCCGCGCAGGAGCCGCACAGCAAGGAGTACCGCATGAGATCCGGACGGAGAACGGCCCTGCTGGCCGTCATGGTCCTCACCAGTGGCCTGCTTCTCACCTCGCCCCAGTCCGCCTCCGCCGCCAATCTCGTAAAGAACCCCGGCTTCGAGACCGCCGGCACCGACGACATGCCCTACTGCTGGAAGAAGTCCGGCTGGGGCGACAACGACTTCACCTTCGAGACGGTGGCCGACGCCCACTCGGGTTCCAAGGCCATGAAGGTCACGCTGACCCGCCGGGTCGAGGGCGACCGCAAGGCGCTCATCACCGAGTCCGCCGAGTGCGCGCCGGTCGTCACGCCGGGCAAGCAGTACGACCTGGGGCTCTGGTACAGGTCGACCACCCCCGACACCTCGGTCACCCTGTTCCGGCACGACGCGACGGCGGGCTGGCAGTACTGGACCGACCTCAAGACGCTGGAGATGGCGGGCGGTTGGACCGAGGCGACGGTCCGCACCCCCGAGGTCCCCGCCGGCACCGACCGTATCGCCTGGGGCGTCTCCGTCTACGGCACCGGCTCCGTCACCACCGACGACTACACGATGGACCAGGTCGCCGACCCCGTCCCGGACCCGGTGTGCACGGGCACGGCCGAGGAGTGCGCGAACGGCCGCTGGGACGTGCTGCCCACGCGGAACCCGGTCCGCTCCATGCACTCCGTCGTCCTCAACAACGGCAAGGTGCTGCTGATCGCCGGGTCCGGCAACAGCGAGGAGATGTTCGAGGCGGGCACGTTCACCAGCGCGGTCTACGACCCGGTCAAGGGCACGTACAAGGTCATCCCCACGCCGAAGGACATGTTCTGCGCCGGGCACGTCCAGCTCGACGACGGGCGGGTGCTGGTGATGAGCGGAAACAAGGCGTACCCGGTGCCGGGCGGGCACGGCTACGAGGGCTTCAAGGACTCGTACGTCTTCGATCCCGTCACCGAGACCTACAGCAAGACCAACGACATGAACGACGGCCACTGGTACCCGTCGGCGACGATCCTCGGCAACGGTGACGTCATCTCCTTCGGCGGCCTGAAGGAGGACTCGACCGGCTCGGTCACCGCCGAGCGGTGGTCGGACGCCGAGCAGAAGTGGCTGGAGCTCTGGAAGGTCAACCAGACCTGGTCGTACTGGGGCCTGTACCCGTCGATGATCCTGATGCAGGACGGCCGCCTCTTCTACTCCGGCAGCCATGTGTTCGGCAACAACATCCCCGGCACGGGCTCGGCGATCTACGACTACGACGCCAACACGGTCACCCAGATCCCGGGCCTGCGGAACAAGGACGAGCGCGACCAGTCCGCGAGCGTGCTGCTGCCCCCGGCCCAGGACCAGAAGGTCCTCACCCTCGGCGGCGGCAACATCGACTCCAACCCCGACGCGAACCGCCTCACCGACGTCATCGACCTCAAGCAGCCCAACCCGTCCTACGTCGCAGGACCGCCGCTCCCGCAGGGCACCGTCGACCTCGGAGGCGGCAAGATCCCGCAGACCGGCAACCAGGGCAAGATGTACGTCTCCGCCGTACTCCTGCCCGACGGCAAGGTCCTGGAGACGGGCGGCGCCCTGCACAACCGGGCCGACCCGGTGTACGAGTCGTCGCTCTACGACCCGGCGACGGGCACCTTCGACCCGGTGGCGGCGGACCCGGAGGAGCGCGGCTACCACTCGTCCGCCTTCCTCCTGCCCGACGGCCGGGTGATGGCGACCGGCGACAACCCGGGCAACGGCAGCTGGAACCACGACGTGTCGATCTACACCCCGCCCTATCTCCTCAAGGGCGAACGCCCGACGATCACCTCGGTCATCGACACCGAGTGGACCTACGGCGACACCCAGCGCATCACCGTCGACCGCCCCGTCGCCAAGGCCGAACTGATCCGCCCGGCGGCGGTGACGCACTCCTCGGACCCGAACCAGCGGTTCGTGGATCTGCCCCTGTCGGTGGACGGCAACAACATCGACCTCAACGTCACGAGCAACCCCAACCTGGCCCCGCCCGGCTGGTACATGCTCTTCGCGGTCGATGCCAACGGGGTGCCGTCGGTGGCCAAGTGGGTCCATCTGCAAGGTCCTTCGGCGCTGAGCGCCACGGACTCCTCGGCGCACGTCCATGACTTCGCCGACGACCTCAAGGGCAAGGTCACGGGCCCCGGAAAGCAGCGGAAGTCCCAGAAGGTGAGCCCGACCGTCTCCGGCTGCGACCGCCACTACGGCTCCGCCAACGTCTGTGTCCCGACGGACTTCCCGCCGACGGTGAAGGCGACGACGAAGTCCCGCTGCGACTGGCTGAAGAAGAACGACTACGGCCGCCTGAAGGTCAACGGCAGCAACGACCCGCTGCGGCTGGACCCGAACCGGGACGGGACCGCCTGTGGGAAGGGTGATGTGAGCAGGCGCTAATTCAGCTCGCGTAGTCGGCGAGGGCGCGCTCCACGATGGCCACCAGCTGTTCGTGGTGCGCGCCCTTCCAGTACGCCCGCTTGCACCGGGTGCACTGCGCGAACACGTCGTACGACCGGTGCGTCCCGCCCTCCAACTGGTCCGCGACCTCGTCCTTGGTGGCCTCCTTGAGCAGCCCGTTGCAGGCGGTGCACCGGGTCCAGGGCCGCAGCTCGGGGCGGAACCGCTCCAGGATGTCGCGGAGTTGGTCCTCGGGCCGGGTGCTGTACACATACGCCCCGGCCCACAGCTCACGGCGCCGCAGCAACCCCCGGTCCCGGCTCAGCATGACCCGCTGCTCGGCGGCCGAGAGCGAGGCCAGCGCCGGGTCGCCGAGGTCCGTCGACTCGTACGCCGTGTCCACGCCGAGCAGCCGCATCCGCCGGGCGAGGGTGCCGAGGTGGACGTCGAGCAGGAAACGCAGGGGAGCTCCGGGCACCCGCTGGGGGCGCGGGACGGGGCGTACGGATACGGACTCGCCGCCGGTCGGGATGTATGACACCGGTACCTCGCGCCCGTCCACGAGCAGCGGGCCGGCCTCGGTCAGCGGGACGCCGAGGGACTCCACGAGATGGCCGAGGGTCGAGACACCGTCGGTGGTGACCTGGGCGGCACCGTCCTGGCGCCGGCCGTTGGGCAGGAAGACGCGCAGCTCGGGGGCGAACTCCACGTGGATGTCGGGACCGTTCACCCGGCCAGGATGTCACGGCCGGGCGCTCGCGCCTCAGGTCTTTTTCGTGGGGAGGCCGTGCTCGATGACGTCCAGGGCCCGGTCCACCAGCTCGCGGAGGTCGTCCCGGCAGTCGTTCTCCGCCCAGGCGATGTTGACCTCCATCAGGCCGCCGACCAGGGACATCGCATAGACCCGCACTTCGAGGCTGTCCGCGTCCAGACCGTGGCGCTCGGCGATGGCGCCCCGCAGCAGGCGTCCGGTCGCCGACATGCTCTCGATCATCCGGGCGCGGACGGCGGGGATCTGGACCGCCAGATGCGCCCGGATCCGGACCGCCTCCGGGTCCTCGGCGATCAACGCGTCCATGGACCGGTGCATCACATGCCGCACCGAGTCCATCCAGGACTCCGAGGCGGGCCGGGCCCGCAACTCCTCCAGCATCAGAGGGTCGTACTCGTCCGTGAGGACGATGTCCTCCTTCGTCGGGAAGTAGCGGAAGACCGTGGACGGCGACACCTCGGCGCGCTCGGCGATCTGCTCGATCGTCGTGGCGTCGTAGCCCTGCTCCTTGATCAGTGCGTACGTCGCGTCGCGGATCGCCGTCCGGGTCTTGATCTTCTTCCGCTCACGAAGCCCCAGCTGGGGGCGGTCGGTCAGGGGAGAGGAGTGTGCGGACGTCATGGGTGTCATTGTCGGGCATCGGCCCGCTCGGCAGCCATGTCCGGGGCCTCTGGCCGCTCCGCGTCCGGCGTACTCGGCAGGAACGCCGCCGCCAGCAGCGCGGACACCAGCGCCGCGATCCCGCACACCAGCAGCACGACACCCATGCCGTGGACGTACGCGCTGTTCGCGGACGCCGCCAGCTCGGCCGACCCCGCCCGCTCGGCCACGAGGTGCGCCGCGACCACGGACTCCCCGGCGGTGTCGGCGGCCCGCGCCGGCAGCCCCGTGACGTCGAGGCGGTCCCGGAAGACGCCGGCGAGCAGACTGCCGAGCAGTGCGATACCGATCGCACCACCGACCTGGCGCAGGGTCATCAGCAGCCCGGAGCCGCTGCCGGCCCGGTCGCGGGGCAGGGCGCTCAGGCCGCCGTTCATCGCCGGGATGAGCGAGAGACCGAAGCCGAGACCGGTGATGGAGAGCCACAGCGCGACGAAGCCGTAGCCGGAGTCCATCGTCGTACGGCTGCCGAGGAGCCCGGCGAAGGCCAGCACCACCAGGCCCGCGCTCACCGCGGCCCGCGCACCGAAGCGGGCGACGGCCTTCGGCGCGATGCGGGAGGCGAACAGCAGCCCGCCCATCATCGGCAGCAGCCGCACGCCGGTGCCCAGGGCGTCGTGGCCGAGGACGGCCTGGAGGTAGGGCGGCAGCACGAACAGCAGGCCGGTCAGGACGAACGTCACCAGGGTCGCGGCGATCGTGTTGAACAGGAAGCCGCGGTGGGCCAGCAGGGTCATGTCGAGCATGGGGCGCTCGACCCGGCGTTCACGCAGCACGAGGGCGGCGATCAGGACGACCGAGGCCCCGAGCATGGCCAGCACCAGCGGGTCGCCCCAGCCCCGGGCGGGCGCCTCGATGATCGCGTAGACGAGGACGCCGAGGCCGGACGCGGCGAGCGCCGTCGAGACGGTGTCGACCTTCGGGGAGGCGGGGTCCTTCGTCTCGGGGAGCAGGAAGACGCAGGCGGCCATGCCGATCGCGGCCATCGGGACGTTGATCAGGAAGACCGAGCCCCACCAGAAGTGGTTCAGCAGCCAGCCGCCGATGATCGGGCCGAGCGGCAGGCCGAGGGCGGAGGCGGCGGAGGCTATGCCGACGGCCTTGGTGCGCTCGTCCGGACCGAAGAGGGTGGGCAGCACGGAGAGCGAGAGCGGGGTGACGAGGGCGGCGCCGACGCCCATCACCGCACGGGCGGCGATCACCGCGTTCACGTCGCCGGCCAGCGCGCCGACCAGCGAACCGGCGAGGAAGACGCCGAGCCCGGCGATCAGCATCAGCCGCCGCCCGAACCGGTCGCCGAGCAGGCCCGCCGGGAGCATCAGCGCCGCGAACACGACGATGTACGCGTCCGCCATCCACTGCTGCTGACCGGTGCCGGCGCCGAGGTCGGCGGCCATCGTCGGCAGCGCCACGTTGAGGATCGTCATGTCGAAGCCGAGCGTGAGCATGGAGGCGACGAGCGCGCCCAGGGCCCACCAACGGCGAGGATCTGGAGTGACAGTAACCATGAAATGAAAGTAACTCTCAAAAGAAGGCCACTGTCAAACTTTGGGGACGCAAAAAGGGCCACGGCTCGTAAGCCGTGGCCCTGAAGAGGCTGAGGAGAAGCCGCGCGGTGGTTTACCCGTGCTGGTACGCCACCAGTGAGATCCCCACGTAGTGCGTGATGAACGCCGCCAGTGTGAACGAGTGGAACACCTCGTGGAAGCCGAACCAGCGCGGCGACGGGTTGGGGCGCTTGATGCCGTAGACCACGCCGCCCGCGCTGTAGAGGAGGCCGCCGACGATCACCAGGACCAGCACCGCGATGCCGCCGGTGCGCATGAAGTCCGGCAGGAAGAAGACGGCCGCCCAGCCCATCGCGATGTAGCAGGGGGTGTAGAGCCAGCGCGGGGCGCCGACCCAGAACACCCGGAAGACGATGCCCGCCGCGGCCGCGGCCCAGATGCCCCACAGCAGCCACTGGCCCTTGGCCTCCGGCAGGAGCAGCATCGTCAGCGGCGTGTACGTGCCCGCGATGATCAGGAAGATGTTGGCGTGGTCGAGTCTGCGCAGGACGCCGTCCATGCGCGGGCTCCAGTTGCCCCGGTGGTACAGGGCGCTCACGCCGAACAGCAGGCAGGCGGTGAGGGCGAAGATCCCGCAGGCGAGGCGGCCCCGCGCCGAGTCCGCCAGGGCGGTGAGTGCCAGGCCCGCGACGAGCGCGGCCGGGAACATACCGAGGTGCAGCCAGCCGCGGAGCTTGGGCTTGATCTCGTCGCTGAGCTGCTGGGCGTGGTGCGCGATCTGGTGCGGCAAGGAGGGCGCGCCGGAGCTGCGGCCGGCGGCCGGAGTGTCCGTGTGTGCGTCGGGGACGGGCGCAGTCATGCTCGGCATCGTACCTACGGAACCGTAAGTTACGTATCAGCGCGGCGAGATGAGCGCCTATAAGTGGCCATCCTCTCATGGGGGTACCCGGAGTGCGCGCACCAGGGGTGAAGCCGTGGTGACGCATCGAAAACATCCGGATGAGTGGCGATGCTCACGCCGCTCACCTGTGACGCCCTCTGGACATATGCGCAGACGCGTCGGATGATCAAATGAGTGCGGTCGGCACCGGATGAGCGCGGAAGATCCAGGCCGTAGGTCGAGTCGGCGAAGCATCCGGGTCGTGGCCCCCACGGGGCACACAAGGGCATATAAGGACAAAATCCCTCTCTATAGGAGCAACCGTGGCGCGCGACATCGCGGCTCCCCCCGTCCCCACCAACCACCGGGAACTGGTCTCGTGGGTCAACGAGATCGCTGAACTGACGCAGCCGGACAACGTGGTCTGGTGTGACGGATCCGAGGCCGAGTACGAGCGCCTGTGCGGGGAGCTCGTCGCGAAGGGCACCTTCCGGAAACTCGACCCGATCAAGCGCCCCAACTCGTACTACGCCGCCTCCGACCCGACCGACGTCGCCCGCGTCGAGGACCGGACCTTCATCTGCTCCGAGAAGGAGGAGGACGCCGGCCCGACGAACCACTGGATGGACCCCGCCGAGATGCGCGAGGTCTTCTCCGGGGACAAGGGCGTCTTCCGCGGCTCGATGCGCGGCCGGACGATGTACGTCGTCCCGTTCTGCATGGGCCCGCTCGGCTCCAAGCTCTCCGCGATCGGTGTGGAGATCACCGACTCGGCGTACGTCGCCGTCTCGATGCGCACCATGACCCGCATGGGCCAGGCCGTCCTCGACGAACTCGGTGACGACGGCTTCTTCGTGAAGGCCGTGCACTCCGTCGGCGCCCCGCTGGAGGCCGGCGAGGCGGACGTCCCGTGGCCCTGCAACCAGACCAAGTACATCTCCCACTTCCCGGAGAGCCGCGAGATCTGGTCCTACGGCTCCGGCTACGGCGGCAACGCCCTGCTCGGCAAGAAGTGCTACGCCCTGCGTATCGCCTCGGTGATGGCGCGGGACGAGGGCTGGCTGGCCGAGCACATGCTGATCCTGAAGCTCACGCCCCCGCAGGGCGAGTCCAAGTACGTGGCGGCGGCCTTCCCCTCCGCGTGCGGCAAGACCAACCTCGCCATGCTGGAGCCCACCATCTCCGGCTGGACCGTCGAGACGATCGGCGACGACATCGCCTGGATGCGCTTCGGCGAGGACGGCCGCCTGTACGCCATCAACCCCGAGGCCGGCTTCTTCGGCGTCGCGCCCGGCACCGGTGAGCACACCAACGCCAACGCGATGAAGACGCTCTGGGGCAACTCGGTCTTCACCAACGTCGCCCTCACCGACGACAACGACATCTGGTGGGAGGGCATGACGGAGGAGACTCCGGCCCACCTGACGGACTGGAAGGGCAACGACTGGACGCCCGCGTCCGACGTCCCCGCCGCCCACCCCAACGCCCGCTTCACCGTCCCGGCCTCGCAGTGCCCGATCATCGCGCCCGAGTGGGAGGACCCCAAGGGCGTGCCGATCTCCGCGATCCTCTTCGGTGGCCGCCGCGCCACCGCCGTACCGCTGGTGACGGAGTCCTTCGACTGGAACCACGGTGTGTTCCTCGGCGCCAACGTGGCCTCCGAGAAGACCGCCGCCGCCGAGGGCAAGGTCGGTGAGCTGCGCCGCGACCCGTTCGCGATGCTGCCGTTCTGCGGCTACAACATGGGCGACTACATGGCCCACTGGGTCGAGGTCGCACAGGGCAAGGACCAGGCCAAGCTGCCGAAGATCTACTACGTCAACTGGTTCCGCAAGAACGACGAGGGCAAGTTCGTCTGGCCCGGCTTCGGTGAGAACAGCCGTGTCCTGAAGTGGATCGTCGAGCGCCTCGACGGCAAGGCCGAGGGCGTCGAGACCCCGATCGGCATCCTGCCGGCCAAGGGCGCCCTGGACACCAACGGCCTTGAACTGGCCGAGTCCGACCTCGACTTCCTCCTCACCGTCGACAAGGAGATCTGGCGCGAGGAGGCCGCGCTCGTCCCCGACCACCTCAACACCTTCGGCGACCACACGCCGAAGGAGCTGTGGGACGAGTACCGCGCGCTGGTGGAGCGCCTGGGCTGACGCCCCCCTTTGAACTCCGCGGCCGGTTGGGATTGCCCTGACCAGTGATCGTCACGGCCGGCCGCGGTGTGAACCGGCGAGGTTCCGTACAACGACGTACGGGGCTCTGGGCCTGTCGCCGAGTCCTTGTCCGCCCCGACGAGGACATGGCGGCAGGCCCTCGCCTGTGTGGATGCCCGCCTCGCCGTTACTGCGAGCGGTCTTCCAAGTACCGCGTATGCGACTCCTGGCGCCTTGCCTCCGTCTCTCGCAAAGCCGCCGCCAGGCTCTCTGCCTCCTTCTTCAGCAGACCCAGCTGCCGCTCCAGATGCAGCTCCGGCGACTCGGTGCCCGGCGTCATCCGTGTCCACCACCGGGTCCGTACGAAGCTGTCGACGGCCTCGGGAAGATCGCGTCGCACGATGCGGGAGAGGACGTGCACGCCCTCCGGGTCGTGTGCGAGGAGTTCGGCCACCCAGCCCTTGTCGAGCAGCGCGGCCAGCAGTTCGGTGAGTTCGCGGAGCCGGGCGGCGGCCGTGACCGACAGCTCCACGTCCGTCAGATAGCCGCGCAGCTTCTCGAAGTCGCCGCGCAGTTCGTCCAGTTGGGCCGAGGGATCCGGGAAGTCGGGCAGCGCGGGGCGCTCCGGTGGGGCGATCAGTGCGCCCGCGCCGTAGAGCCCGGCGACCACGACGGGCCAGTACGGGCCCGCCACTCCCGTGAAGGTCAGCACGACGCCGACCATCCCGCACACGCTCCCCGCGATGTTCTTACGGGACTCCAGGTACGCCAGTGCCCTACTGGTAGCCACGGATCTCCTCGAAGGCGCCGTCCAGCGAGCCCTCCTGGGCATCGAAGAGGCGGCCGCCGGTCAGCTCGGCGATGTGCTCCAGCTCGGACGCGTCGGAGTCGCCGAAGAGGATGGGGAAGACGGGCGTCTCCCGCCGCTCGCGGTCGAGCCCGGCGTAGAAGGAGTCGAAGTCGGACGCCTCGGCGCCGGTGGTGTTCTCCCCGTCCGTCATCAGCACGATCGAGGTGAACGTGTCCTGGGGACGTCGGGTACCGAGGTGGTCGTACGCCTTCTCCAGCGAGGTGTAGACCGCGGTGTCACCTTCGGCGGACAGTGCCTCGGTGTCCTTGCGGATCCCGTCCAGCCCGGACTTCGGGTCGGCCGGCTCCACGACATGGGTGCGCACGCTCTTCACGTCCGACCCGAAGGGCATCAGCGTGACCTCCTCGCGCTCGCGGAAGTCGACGGTGAGGTCGGTGAGCGACTGCTTCAGCTGCTCCAGACGGTCGCCCTCCATCGAGCCGGAGGTGTCCAGGACGTAGACGGTCCTGGACGGGCGGCGCAACTCGTTCTCGTACGAGTCGAGCAGTCCGTCGGCGACGGAACGGCTGCCCGGGAAGGGCAGTTCGCGCCGCCGGCTGTCGTCGAGGCCGGACGCGGGCCGGACCGAGGGGACGACGGGGCGGCGACGGGTGCGCTCGGTGATCAGCCGCTGGAGGCCGTCGGTGCGCAGGGCCTCGGTGACACGGCGGACGTCCTCGCGGGTCGCGGCGTCGGTGGAGGCGAGGGAGGAGAGCGGATAGTCGGCGGTGACGACGCCGTCCTTGGGGCGGATCACGGTCAGGCCCGGGATGCCCTTGAGGACGGACTCGTAGTTGAGCAGCGCGTCGACGTTCCCGCGCCGCTTGTAGGCGGTCGCCAGCCAGCCCGACGAACCCGACGTCAGCTTCTGCCCCTTGAAGAACTCCTTCAGCCGGGGTACCGCCTTGTCGACATCCGCGTCCGTCAGCGCGGACTGGGCGCCGGACAGGGCCGAGGCGACGGAGACGAGGGTGGCGAAGCCGGAGTTGGAGCGGGCCGGGTCGGTCATGCCATAGGTCAGCCTGCCGTCCTGGACGGCCTGTTCGATCTGCGACCAGGTGACACGGTCCGGCTGCCAGCCCAGCGTGCCGAGGGCCGTGGTCCTGACCCCGATGGCGACCGGGCTCGACATCACCGGCGTCTCCGACACCACCTTCCCCGCCGCTTCCGGCCGCAGCCGCAGATAGTCGTTGGAGGACAGCCACAGCGCGTCGTACTGCCCGTCCGCCTTGCCCTTGGCCAGCAGTTCCACCGCGTCGAGGGTGCCCATGTAGGTGGGCCGGATCTTGATGCCGGTGTCGTCGGCGATCCGGTCGAACACGGGGGTCATGTCGCTGAGCTCGCTGGAGGCGAGGACGCGGAGGGTGCCCGGCTGGGGGCCGTTCTCCGGCTTGTCGGTCGTGTGCTGCGAGGTGCAGGCGGTCAGCAGGCCCACCGCGGCGAGCGCGGAGGCGAGAAGTCGTGCTCTCATCCGAGCCCACCCTCCAGCGCGCCCTGCGAACGGCTGCGCTCCAGGTAGCCGCTCGCCTGCTGCAGTTCGGCGGTCAGGTTCTCCACCGTGGCGGCCATCGCCTCGGTCGCCTGGACCTTGTAGGAGTCGATGGCGTCGAGGGTGCGGTAGATCTGCTGGAAGGCGCTGCGCAGGGTCTCCGCCCCCACCGCCGGGTCGGCGGCGATGCGCTGGATCTCGCCGCTCTGCGTGGCGAGCATCTCGGCGTTGTTCCGGATCAGCCCCTCGGTGGTCCCGCGCAGGGCGGTGACCTGCTCGATGACCTTCTTCTGGTTGTCGAGCGCCGAGGCGAGCATCACGGAGATGCGCAGCGCCGAGACAGTCGTGGTCGCCGCCCGTTCGACGCCCTTGATCAGCTCGTCGTTGTTGCGCCGTACGACGTCCATGGCGAGGTATCCCTGCGCGCACACCGCGAGCTGGGTGAGCAGGTCCTGGTGCTTCTGCCGGACCGGAAAGAGGACGTCGGCCCGCAGAGCGTCGGCCTGCTGGGGGTCGGTGACCCGCGTGATGTGCTGCTCGACGGCCGTGTCCAGGGCCTCCGTCAGCACGACGTACTCCTGCAGCTTGCCCATGCTCTCCCAGAGCCGCACCCGCTCCGTCTGCAGTGCCGCGTTGTCCCGCCGCAGCTCGTCCTGTCCGCCCCGCAGCGACCCCACGATCCTGTTCAGGGTCCCCTGTGCGGAGGCGTACTTGGCGACGTGGTCGCGCAGCTTGTTGCCACCGGGCAGCCTGGACAGGAACCTGCGTCCCTTGGCGGCGGGCAGATCCCGCGGGTCCAGGTCCTCGACCACCCGGCGCAGCTCCACCAGCGATCCGGCGACCTGCGCCTGGGCGTCCCCGCCCTGGTCGGGCAGGCTGCGGACGGTGCGCTCCAGCATCCGGTTGGACTGGGCGGCGGCGGTCCGTATCTCACCGGCCCCCAGCGCGGTGATCTCACCGACCTTGCCGGCGAACTCGGGCGAGCGGGCGTCGAGTCCCGCGAGGATCTCGACATAGGCGGAGGCCTTGTTGCTCATCTCCGTACGGACACCGTCGTCGACCGGGACGAGCCCGCCGGCCTTCTCCCGCGGCACGGCGGCCACGGGCTCGGGCGGAGTGAGGACGAAGGTGTCGTTGCTGTCGTTGTTATGGCTGTTGCCGTGGCTGGTCATGTGCTGGTGCCCCCCTTATCCCCGCGCCCGTCGGGCCAGTTCGTGCAGCACCTCGGAGGTGGGCACGGCCGCCTGGTGGACGCCGGTCAGTTCCTGCTTGAGATACGTCGTGTCCGAGGCGAACTCGGAGTCCTGGCCCTGCGGACGGAACCCGTGCCGCGCCTCCAGCTCACGCAGCCGCGGGTCCTCGGTGAGGAGGGCGGCGACGGCCTCGCCGTTCTCGGTGAGCGGTACGACGGTGTGGTCGCTGTTCACCGTGGTGTCCGGGTAGAGGACGACCAGGTCGTCGGGCTGCTGCCCCTGCGCCAGCAGGGAGGCGACCTGGGACTCGTAGACCACGACCAGCGGATTGCCGGCCCCGCTGACGAAGTCCCGGAACACGGCGTCACTGCTGGACTGCTGCGCGCCCTGCACACTGACCAGCTTGTGCAGCAGGGGCGCGGTGCGGGCCGTCTCCTTCTCGCCGGCGACGACCTTGCCGCCGTTCTCGACGTAGGAGGCGGCGGCCAGATAGAGGGCGCCGGAGTTGGAGGTCTCGGGGTCGGTGCTGGACAGGAAGAGCGTCCCCGTCAACTCCCCGTATTTTCCCGCCCCCTTGAGCTGCTGCCAGGTGCGGTCGGCACGGGCGGCGGCCAGATAGCCGGCCATCTCGAAGGTGCCGCGGTGTTCGGTCTCCAGTGTGGCGAGCCCGTTGGCCGCGAGCACCTCGGCGGCGCTCTTGTGCGCCACGACGACGAGGGGCGAGTAGAAGGGGCGGGGGAGCGTCCCCGTCACCTTGTACTTCGCGGCGAGCTCACGGGCCGGCGCCTGACTCGACGGCAGCGCGAGGTCGTACCCCTTGAGGTTCAGCCCCTCCATGGCCCAGGACCCGGAGGTCTCGGCCTTCACGGTGTAGCCCTTGGCGGCCAGGGCCTTCACGACATCGGCATCCGCGAAGAACTCGGCCTTCTCGGACCCGATCACCATCCGCACGGTCTTCGTTGCCGTGCCCTTGTCCCCATCACTACGGCCCGCCACGACGGCAACCACCACGCCACCGATCAGCAACACCGCGAGGACGATCCCTGCGATACGTCTCACGCGAGGGAGAGTGCTCGCGGAATCCAACGTTCCCCGGCAAAGAGGATGAACGGGAGGTGTCACACCGGTCCCGTTACAACACGGCGAACGGCAACGCCGCCAGGGGCGCGGGGAACTGCGCGACCAGCCACACACAACCGTCAGCCGCGAACGGACAAACTATGGCTCCCGGTCCGCGCGTCGCTGCGGGTGCACGCGGACCGGGGCCGTCCAAGGGGGCGTCAGCCGACGCCGGTGAGCTCCTGCGGCTCAGCCTGCGCAGCAGCATGCGCATCCATCCGCTGGGCGGCGAGAATCGCGGCGGCCGTATCGGCGCGAGACGCCGCAACGACCAGCGCCCGCCCCGCAAGGGCATGCGCCCGACGATGCAGCGCGGCAACCCTCGCCCCACCGCCGGAGGCCCCCGCGCGGGCCGGCATGCTGCCTTCCCGCAGTCGGGTCACCTGGCCCGCGAGCCGCTCGGCAGCGATGTCCAGGTCCTCCGAGGGCGCCGTCGCACGGAGCTCGTCCGTCACGGCGAGCAGCGCCGCGAGGTGCCCCGCGAGCTGGATGTCCAGCTCCTCCTCACGCGACCGGTGCGGAAAGTCGGACGGGGTGTCGGCCATCGTGGTGTGGACCGACTTGGTGCGGATCGGTTCGTACATGGGGATGGCCTCCTGTGCTCTGACAGGAAACCATCCTAGCTTAGATTTCGTCTAAAGTTGCGCGCTTCACAAAACAGGACGCCCCGCACACACAGCGTGAGCGTCACGGCTGGCTGTACCCGTCGAGGAACCGCCCGATCCGCCCCACCGCGTCCCGCAGATCCGTGACCGTCGGCAAGGTCACCACCCGGAAGTGATCCGACTCCGGCCAGTTGAAGCCCGAGCCCTGGACGACCATGATCTTCTCGCGCCGCAGCAGGTCCAGGACCATCTGCCGGTCGTCCTTGATCTTGAAGACCTTGGGGTCGAGGCGCGGAAAGAGGTACAGCGCCCCCTTCGGCCGTACGCAGGTCACGCCGGGGATCTGCGTCAGCAGCTCGTAGGCGACATCCCGCTGCTCCTTCAGCCGCCCGCCGGGCAGCACGAGGTCATTGATGGACTGCCGCCCGCTGAGCGCGGCCACGACCCCGTGCTGACCGGGCATGTTCGCGCACAGTCGCATGTTCGCGAGGATGGTGAGGCCCTCGATGTAGGAGTCGGCGTGGGCGCGCGGACCCGAGATCGACATCCAGCCCACCCGGTAGCCGGCGACCCGGTACGCCTTCGACATGCCGTTGAAGGTGAGGGTGAGCAGGTCGGGGGCGACGGCGGCGGTCGGGGTGTGCGTGGCGCCGTCGTAGAGGATCTTGTCGTAGATCTCGTCGGAGCAGACGAGGAGGTTGTGCCGCCGGGCGATGTCCGTCAGCCCCCGCAGCATGGCCTCGTCGTACACCGCACCCGTCGGGTTGTTCGGGTTGATGATGACGATGGCCTTGGTGCGGTCGGTGACCTTGCGCTCGATGTCGGCGAGGTCGGGCATCCAGTCGGACTGCTCGTCGCACCGGTAGTGCACGGCGGTGCCGCCGGACAGTGACACGGCGGCGGTCCACAGGGGGTAGTCGGGGGCCGGGACCAGCACCTCGTCCCCGTCGTCCAGCAGGCCCTGCATCGCCATCACGATCAGCTCGGAGACGCCGTTGCCGATGAAGACGTGCTCGACGTCGGTCTCGATGCCGAGGGTCTGGTTGTGCATGACGACCGCCCGGCGTGCGGCCAGCAGGCCCTTCGCGTCGCCGTAGCCATGGGCCGTCGACACGTTGCGGAGGACGTCCTCCAGGATCTCGGGCGGGCACTCGAAGCCGAACGCCGCCGGGTTGCCGGTGTTCAGCTTGAGGATCCGATGCCCTGCCGATTCGAGCCGCATCGCCTCCTCAAGAACCGGGCCCCGGATCTCGTAACAGACGTTGGCGAGCTTCGTCGACTGGATCACCTGCATGTCATGGAGCTTACGGCCCGGTAACGCCCCTTGGACCGTGTTTTCCGACACGTGAGACGCGGTGGTTTGGGCCGTTATCGTCGGTAGCTGTCCCAAGGGTCACTCCCGTCCCTACAATGCGCGGTCATGTCCAAGCCGCCTGAGCAGGAAAACGGAGCGCACGGGGCGAACACCGCGAACGGTACGCCCGGTGCGTACGACACCCATGGCGGGATCCAGTCGGCCGACGTACCCGAGGCGCCCGAGGTGCCGCCGAACGTGTACCACCCGCAGTCCTCGCCGTCCCCGGTGTACGAGACGTACCTCGACCCCGCGGCCGCCCACGGGTGGCAGAACGCGTACGACGAGACGACCGAGCTGCCTCCGGTGGTCGATGGGACGGATGGCGCCCATGAGGTCCGCGGTGTCGGCGATGCCGGCGGTGCCTTCGGTTCTCCCGGTGTCAGTGGTGGCTACGACTACGTCTATGAGGACGGCTACGACTACGGCGACGGCTATGACGCCGGACGCGGCGGCCGGCGCAGTCACCGTGGCCGGCACCAGCCCAGCGTCTGGAACTCGCGGCGCGTGGCGGTGGCCGCAGGTCTGGTGGGGGTGTTGTCGGTGGGGGTGCTGATAGCCGGGTTCTCCCTGTCCGGGTCCTCTTCGCCGGGCGGCGAGAAGACGAAGGGCGACCGGACGAGCGCGACGTCCGGTGACCCGGTGGTGCCGGGGGTGCCCTCCGCGGGCGCGTCGGCCGGTGTCCGCGGGTCCGACGACGCCGGTCCGCCGCGCAGTGCCTCCCAGGGCGCCCCGGCGAGCCCGTCCGCGTCGGCCGACGCCGACGCCGACGCCGACGCCGACTCCGACGCCGTCGCCGACTCCGGCGACAGGACCGACGAACCTTCGACCACCCCCTCCACCACCAGCGAGGCCCCCTCGACGCCGACCGCCGCCGCGCCCCCGACGGCGGACAAGCCGGGGCGAGGGCTGGGCAACGGCAAGAAGCCGGGTTGAAGGGGTGGGTGGGGATGACGCTCGGGGCCGCCGGATGTGGTGACCTCATCGCCTTCGCGTGAACGTCCTGCGCCGCCTGCCCAACACCCCACGCCCGCCGTGATAGGGAAACCCCTACGGACTGAACTCGCCGGTAAGCAAGTCCTTGTCCGCACCCCCCACGTACGTGAGAATGCGCATGACAAAAGCGTGGGTGACCGGAGATTCTTCGGTCACCCCCTTCGTATGAGGGGACCCCCACATGAGAAAACCTCTCGGTGCCGCCCTCCTCGCCCTGGCAATAGCCGGGGCCGGCGCCGCACCGGCGGTAGCGGCTCCCGCGGAATCGGCCGCTTCCTTCGGCAAGAGTGTGGACACGGGCTCGGTCACGTCGGTGGTCAATGACACCGTCGCCTCCACCGCGGACACCCTTGGCCAGGTCCTGAACCGGGACCAGAAGGTCCGGGCCGTCAACTTCGCGGGCACCGTGTCGCTCAGCAACTGTTCCGGCTCCGTCGTCCGTTTCCCGGACTCGGAGGACAACGACCCGGCGCTGGTGATGACCAACGGCCACTGTCTGGAGACCGGCATGCCGGGACCCGGCGAGGTCGTGGTCGACCGGGCCTCCAGCCGTACCTTCGGTCTGCTCAACGCCTCGGGCAGCCGGGTCGGCACACTGCGGGCAAGCAAGATCGCTTACGGGACGATGACCGACACGGACGTCGCCTTCTATCAACTCACCACCACGTACGCGCAGATCAAGAGCTCGTACAGCATCAACGCGCTCACCGTGGCCGACACCCACCCGGTCAAGGGCACCGCCATCACCGTCGCCTCCGGTTACTGGAAGCGGCTGTACAACTGCAACATCGACGGGTTCGCCTACCAGCTCAAGGAAGGCGACTGGACCTTCAAGGACTCGGTCCGCTACACCTCCGCCTGCAACACCATCGGCGGTACTTCCGGCTCCCCCGTCATCGACCAGGCCACCAACAAGGTCGTCGCCGTCAACAACACCGGCAACGAGGACGGTGAGCGCTGCACGGTCAACAACCCGTGCGAGGTCGACGAGAGCGGCAACGTCACCGTTCGCCAGGGCATCAACTACGCCCAGGAGATCTACCAGATCCCCGCCTGCTTCGGCGTCGACAACAAGCTCGACCTGGACGCGAGCGGCTGCGTGCTCCCCAAGCCGTAACCCGGCTAAGCGGTTCTACGGATCGCCCGTCCCGCCAGTACGTCCGTCCGGCGGCCGTCCTCGATCACGAGACGGCCGTCGACCAGGACGTACGGGATGCCCGTCGGTAGCGTGCGCGGCTCCTCGAAAGTGGAGCCCGCCGCTACCGTCTCCGGGTCGAACAGCACCAGGTCCGCCCGATGGCCCTCGCGGACCAGCCCCCGGTCCGGCAGCCGCAGTCGCGCCGCCGGGCGCGAGGTCAGATGGGCCACGCACTCCTCCAGGGACAGGATCCCCAACTCCCGTACGTAGTGGCCGAGATAGTGCGGGAACGTGCCGTACGCGCGCGGATGCGGCTTGGTGCCCTGCAGGATGCCGTCCGAGCCGCCCGTGTGGACGCGGTGCCGCATGATCTCCCGCACGTTCTCCTCGTGGCCGACGTGCTGGAGGATCGTGGAGCCCAGCCGGTCGGCCAGCAGCAGATGGCGAGCGGTCACCCAAGGGGCCTCGCCCCGCACGTCCGCCGACCGCTGGACCGTACGGCCGACGAATTCCCCGAGCGCCGGGTCGCTCACCCCCGAGATCTCGATGGTGTCCCACTCGATGGGCACGCCGTGGCAGCCGTCCGCGCCGATGACCTCCATGTGGTGGCGGATGCGCTCGGCCGTCTCCTCGTCCGACAGCCGGGCCAGGACCGCCTCGGGACCGCCCTCGCTGGCCCAGCTCGGCAGCATGGCGACCAGGGTCGTGCACCCCGGCGTGTAGGGGTAGGTGTCCAGGCTGATGTCGGCGCCGTCGGTGAGCGCCTTGTCCAGCAGGGAGAGCAGCTCCGGCGCCCGGCCCTTGTTCACGCCGAAGTTCATGGTGGCGTGGGCCAGATGGAGGGAGCAGCCCGCCTCCCTGGTCAGGGCCACCATCTCCTCGTACGCCGCCAAGGCCCCGGCCCCGTAGGAGCGGTGGTGCGGGCAGTAGTAGCCGCCGTACGACGCCACCACCCGGCACAGTTCGGTCAGCTCGGCGTCCTTGGCGTACATGCCCGGCGTGTACGTCAGCCCCGACGACAGGCCGACCGCGCCCTGCTCCATGCCCTCCGCGACCAGCCGCCGCATCCGGTCGAGCTCGTCCGGCTTCGCCTCCCGGTCCTCCCAGCCGACGGCGAGGGCGCGGACCGTCCCCTGGGGGATGAGATACGCCGCGTTCACGGCGATGCCCCGGCCCTCGAAACCGCGGTCGAGCCGGTCCAGGTACTCGCCGACCGTCCGCCAGTCGAAGTCGATGTCGTCACCGGAGCCGTTCCAGCCGGTGATCGCGCGGCGGACCTCGGCGAGCGTGCGGTCGTCGACGGGGGCGTACGACAGCCCGTCCTGGCCGATGACCTCAAGGGTGACCCCCTGCGCGGCCTTGGCGCTGTGGTCGGGGTCGCGCAGCAGCGCCAGATCGCTGTGGGCGTGCATGTCGATGAAGCCGGGGGAGAGGACGAGGCCCTCGGCGTCCACCTCCCGCCGCGCCTCGGGCCGTTGACAGCCGGCCGCGGCCGCCTCCTGGACGATCGACACGATCCGGCCGCCGTCCACGACGACATCGGCGCGATAGGAGGGACCGCCGCTGCCGTCCACGACGTCGGCGTCCCGAATGACGAGTTCTTCCACGACCGCCACCCCCCTCTGCTAGAAGAACGTGCGGATGTATTCGACGACCGTCCCGTCCGCCTCCGCGACCGGGATCAGCTGCCACTTGTCGAACGACGTGCAGGGGTGGGACAGCCCCAGCCCGAGCCAGTCCCCGACCTCCAGGTCCGCCTCCTCCGTCGTCCGCAGCCACGCGTGCTGGTCGGACAGACCGGTCACCGAGATTCCGGTGGCCGGGCGCTCGGCGCCGTCCCGCCGGACCACCTGGGCGAACGGCAGATCGAGGTCGTACGCCGCGTCCCGCTTGCCCGCGTTGACGAAGGCCTGCTCGGGGGAGGGGCGGGAGACGACCTGCGCCCACAGCCGGAAGGCGGGTTCGAGGGCGCCCTCCTGCGGGACCCGGTTGAAGGGCGTCAGCTTGCGGTAGTGGCCGTCGTCGTGCGAGACGTAGGCGCCCGAGCGCAGCAACTTCAGTACGGGGGCGGAGAGTTCGGGGATCTCGGCGAACACGTCGGCCACCGCGTCGAACCAGGCGCTGCCGCCCGCGCTGACGACGATCTCCTCCAGCCCGGCGAACCGCCCCGCCTTGTCGAACTCGGCGGCGAGAGCGACGAGCCGCCGCAGCCAGGCGTGCACCCGCTCGGGGGTCGCCTGCGGGACCTCGCCCTCGTAGCCGGCGACACCGACCAGCCGCAGCGTGGACACGCCCGCCACCGCGTCGGCGACGGCGGCGCACTCCGCCTCGGTACGGACCCCGGTACGGGCGCCGTCACCGGCGGCGAGCTCCACGACGACGTCCACCGGCCGGGTGGCTCCGGCGTCGCGCAGTGCCGCGTCCATCAGCTCCACGCCGCGCACGGAGTCGACGTAGCAGACGAGACGGAAGGCCGGATCGGCGGTGAGCTCGGCCGCGATCCAGCGCAGGGCCGCCGCGTCCACCAGCTCATTCGCGAGGAAGATCCGCTCGACGCCGTACGCCCGGGCCACGCGCGCCTGGTGCGGTACGGCGAGCGTGATGCCCCACGCGCCGTGCTCGATCTGCCGCTGGAACAGCTGGGGTGCCATGGAGGTCTTGCCGTGCGGGGCGAAGGCGAGGCCGTGGCGGGCGGCGTACGTCTCCATCAGGTCGAGGTTGTGCTCCAGGCGCTCGGCGGACAGCGCGAGCACGGGCGTGGCGAATCCGTCGGTGAAGAGATTGCGGCGCTGGGCGGCGAGTTCGGTGACGGTGAGGCCGTCGGCGTCCGGGGGGAGGCCCTTGAAGCGGTGGTCGACGCGTTCCTCGGCCAGGCGGGCGAGCGCCTCGTTGCTCATGGAACCTCCCTGATCTGGGGTATTGCATTGCATGCAACGTCCATTGCGTATATCGCTTACCGCTGTCTAACATCTCGGCCAACCACGGGTCAACGGAGTCGCCGACCCATCCGCCCCAAGGTCTGGAGCTACGACGATCGTGACCATCACCGGACCCTGCAATGCCCCCGACGGCGTGGACGTCGTCGCGCTCGGCGAGTCCATGGTCACCTTCCTGCCCACCCGGCCCGGGCGGCTCGCCGATGTGCCGTCGTTCGAGCGGGGGATCGGGGGCGCGGAGTCGAATGTCGCGTGCGGGCTCGCTGCCGCGGGGCATGCGGTGCGGTGGGTGAGTCGGGTGGGGGCGGACGGGTTCGGCGACCATCTGGTGTCGGCGATCGAGGGCTACGGCGTCGACGTCTCGGCCGTGGGTCGTGACCCGGAGCGCCCGACGGGCGTCTACTTCCGCACGGCCGGGGACCGTTCGACGGATGAGCATGAGGTGGCGTACTACCGGGCGGGGTCGGCGGCGTCGGCGATGTCCGTGGAGAACGTGGACCTCGGGGCGGTGCGGGCGGGGCGGGTGCTGCATCTTTCGGGGATCACTGCGGCGTTGTCGGAGGGGTGCCTCGGGTTGATGCGGGAGCTGACGGCTCCGCGTGCGGGGCGTCCGGTCGTGTCGTTCGACGTCAACTACCGGGCGGGGCTGTGGGGGGACGGCGACGGGCCGGGAGTGCTGCTGGAGCTGGCGCGCCGGGCCGATGTGGTGTTCGTGGGGGAGGACGAGGCGGAGGAGGCGTGGGGGATCGCGGGGGGACCGGAGGCGGTGCGGGCTGCGTTGCCTGAGCCGGGGGTGTTGGTGGTGAAGCACGGGGGAGTGGGGGCTACGGCCTTTGTGTCGGCTGCGGGTGGTCGTGGGCTGATCGCGCCCACGCGGCGGAGCCGCACATGTCACAGCCCCGCGCCCCTTGGGTTGGCGAGCGCCCCGGCGTTCCAAGACGCGGCCACCTTCGTCCCGGCCCTGACCGTGGACGTCGTAGCCACCACCGGAGCCGGGGACGCCTTCGCCGCCGGGTTCCTCTCCGCAACCCTCCGCGGGCTGCCCCTACGAGGCCGCCTGCGTCACGGCCACCTCTGGGCCGCGGCCACCCTCACCGCCGCCGGCGACCTGGCCGCACCCCCCGCCCGCGAGCACGCCGACCGGCTGGCCGCCCTGGACGACGCCGGGTGGGAGAAACTTCGACTCGGCCCCGGCTGGACGCAAGCCGTGGAAAGGGCCGACGAGGAGGTACGTACGCCATGAGCCAGACCGTCGACCGAGCACTGAGCATCCTGCCGCTGCTCGCGGAGGGCCCCGCCGACCTGGGCCAGGTCGCCGAGCGGCTGGGGGTGCACAAGTCCACCGCCCTGCGCCTGCTGCGCACGCTCCACGAACACGGCCTGGTCTACCGCCAGTCCGACCAGCGCTACCGCCTCGGCGCCCGCCTCATCGCCCTCGCCCAGGAGGCGATGGAGAACCTCGACATCCGCGAGATCGCCCACCCCCACCTCGTACGCCTCAACGAGCAGTGCGGACACACCGTCCACCTCGCTGTGTACGAGGAGGACGAGGTGCTGTACATCGACAAGGTGGAGAGCCGGTACCCGGTGCGGATGTACTCGCGGATCGGGAAACCGGTGGCCATCACCGTCGCCGCCGTCGCCAAGCTCCTGCTCGCCGACCTGCCCGAGCACGAGCGCCGAGCCCTCACCGAGAAGCTCGACTACCCCATGTACACGTCCCGTTCGACACCGAACCCGGAGGCCTTCCTCAGGGAACTGGCCAAGGTGCGCGAACAGGGCTGGGCCACCGACCTCGGCGGCCATGAGGAGTCCATCAACTGCGTCGCCGCGCCGATCCGCGGTGCCGACGGCCGGGTCGTCGCCGCGATGTCGGTCTCCGCGCCGAACGTCGTCGTCACCGCCGACGAACTCCTCACCCTGCTCCCGCTGGTGCGCCGTACGGCGGACGACATCAGCGGCGAGTACTCCGGCAGAACCTCAGCGAAAGGCACCGCATGACCGAGAAGACCGCGCTCACCCCGAAGACCCACACCACCCCGCCCGCGAAGTTCTCGCACGGGGTGCGGAAGGGGAACATCCTCCAGGTCGCGGGCCAGGTCGGCTTCCTCCCGGCCGTCGAGGGGCAGCCCCCGACGCCCGCCGGGCCCACCCTGCGCGAGCAGACCCTCCAGACCCTCGCCAACGTCAAGGCGATCCTGGAGGAGGGCGGCGCCTCCTGGGACGACGTGATGATGATCCGCGTCTATCTGACGGATGTCGCCCACTTCGCCGAGATGAACGAGATCTACAACACCTACTTCGAGGAGCAGCGGCTCACCCAGCCGCCCGCCGCCCGGACCACGGTCTACGTCGGTCTGCCCGCGGGCCTGCTCATCGAGATCGACGCGCTGGCCGTACTCGGCTGACGCCCCCTCAACCCCACCCCCCTCACCCCCACCCCCCGCACGCCGTAAACGGCATGGCGTCCGCCACCCCCTGGAACGCCATGCCGCGATCCAACCTGCCCGAAAGCCCAATGTACTTAGCCAGAGGACCCCCAAATGTCCCATCCGCTCGCCGCGGCCACCGCCCCCGAGGCACCACCCCACACCGGCGGTCTGCTCCTCCTGATCGACGGTACGGCCGGACTGCTCACCGTCGCCGCCATCGGCATCGCCCTGCTGCTCTTCCTGATCATCAAGGTCCGCCTGCAGCCCTTCGTGGCGCTGCTCGCGGTCTCCATAGCGGTCGGCCTCATGGCGGGCCTGTCGGTCACCGAACTCTTCGGCACGGTCCAGCGAAGCGACGCCGTGTCCACCATCGAGTCCGGCATGGGCGGCATCCTCGGCCATGTCGCGATCATCATCGGCCTGGGCACCATGCTGGGCGCGATCCTCGAAGTCAGCGGCGGCGCCGAGGTGCTGGCGTCCCGTCTGCTGAACCTCTTCGGCGAGAAGAGAGCGCCCCTCGCCATGGGCCTGACCGGCCTGATCTTCGGTATCCCGGTCTTCTTCGACGTCGGCATCTTCGTCCTCGCACCGATCGTGTACGCCGCCGCCAAGCGCTCGGGCAAGTCCGTCCTGCTCTACTGCCTGCCGCTGCTGGCCGGCCTGTCGATGACGCACGCCTTCCTGCCCCCGCACCCCGGTCCGGTCGCGGCGGCCGGTCTCCTGCACGTCGAACTCGGCTGGGTCATCCTCATGGGCATCGTCTGCGGCATCCCGGCGGTGCTGGCGGCATGGGCGTTCTCGGCGTGGATCGGCCGCCGTATCTTCGTCCCGGTCCCGCAGGACATGGTCGAGGCGGCGGCCGAGGCGAAGCTGGCAATCATCAACGAGCAGCGGGACGCGGGCGTGGAGCCGCAGGAGAAGCCGGTGCCGCTCGGCACGGTCCTCGGCATCATCGGTACGCCGCTGGTGCTGATCCTCGCGGCGACGTTCTCCTCGATCGCCCTGGACCCCTCCACCACCCGCTCGGTGATCGAGTTCTTCGGCAACCCGTTCGTGGCCCTGACGATCGCCCTGCTGCTCGCGTACTACCTGCTCGGCATCCGCCGCGGCTGGTCCCGCAAGTCCCTGGAGACGGTGTCGACCTCGTCGCTGAAGCCCGTCGGCAACATCCTCCTGGTCGTCGGCGCGGGCGGGGTGTTCGGCGCCATCCTGAAGGGCAGCGGCGTCGCCCAGGCCCTCTCCGACACCTTCAACGACGTGGGCCTCCCGGTCATCGTCCTGGCGTACCTGATCTCGCTGGTGCTCCGGGTGGCCCAGGGCTCGGCCACGGTCGCCATCGTCACCACGGCCGGCATCGTCGCCCCGCTCCTCACCGAGGGCGACCACTCCCAGCCGTTCATCGCCCTGGTGATCATGGCCATCTCGGCGGGCTCGATCTTCGCCTCCCACGTCAACGACGGGGGCTTCTGGATCGTGGCCAAGTACTTCGGGATCAGCGAACGTGACACGTTGAAGACGTGGACGGTTCTGGAGAGTGTGCTGTCGGTTGCCGGATTTGTGGTGGCCGCGGTGTTGAGCCTGATCGTGTAACGATGCGGGGGCTGGTTGCGCGGGACACAGGGTTGTCGACCATACTGCTCCGCTGTGGAGCAGCGCATAGGTTCAGGCAGCCAGCCCCTGGAAGGCGCCGGGTTCGACCCGGCCTTCATCCCCGGGCTCACCTCACCCGCATCCGCCAAGCCGGAGCGCGTGAAGGATGAGGACGTGGCCGAGGAGACCGACTCGAAGGAGGTCGACGCCGAGGAGGCCGCTTCCGACGGGACGGACTCCGAGGAGACGGACGTCGAAGCCGACGACGAGGCCGAGGTGGAGGACGACGCGGACGCGGACGAGGACGACGGGGACGACGAGGAGGAGGCTCCCGTCGACGGTCCCGTCTTCGAGGCCTCCGACCGCCGGGCCCGTATCGTCGCCGACCACAGAGGCGTCCGGCTCTCCCTGGACGACCAGGAGTGCGAGTTCCGCTGGGACGAGATCGGCGCCGTCGAGACGGAGGCCCCGCGCTTCGGGAAGCGGTACACCATCACGGTGCACACTCCTGACCGCCGCTGGTACCCGATCGAGATCGAGGCGACGGCCAGGAGCAGCTTCAAGGCGTGGGACGAGGAACTGGACGCGGTCCTCGACGCCTACTTCGAACCGGACGCCGAGGAAGCCGAGGCCAAGTAGCCGGCTGCGCGGCTAGCTGCAGTACTGGCTCTCCTTGCCGATGGACCGGTACATGCAGTCCGAGTTCTCCAGCAACTGCAGTACCGCGTCCCGGTTCCGGGCGGTCTCCCGCTCGATGACCTCGTCGGGCGGGTAGAACCCTCCGCCCCCGGAACTCGGGTACATCTCGAACGTGTACGAGAAGATCTTCTGGTTGCCCCACAGCCAGTCGTCGATCGACCCGTCGGTGATGTACAGATCACTGGACTGCTCCGGCGTATAGCCGTTGCTGGCGGCCATCTTCTGCCCGACCGCGGCGAACGCGTTGCGGTCGTCGGCCGTCATCCCGGTCGCGGTGTCGGAGTACGTGTACCCGAACGGCCACAGCACCAGTTCGCTGTACGTGTGGAAGTCGATGCCGGCCTTGATCTGCTGCTTGCCGCCGACGACCCGGCTGCGCACGAAGTTCGCGACCACCTTCACCTCGGGCGCGGACTCGGCGGAGGTGCCCCGGTAGGTCTCGGACGACGTCGATCCCGACGAACCGCCGCAGCAACCCCACCGGTAGGCCCAGTTCCGGTTGAGGTCGGTCCCGACCGCCGACGAACCGGAGTTGGGCTGCCGGTTCTTGCGCCACGACCGGTACGAGCCGGTGGCGATGTCGTACTCGCCGCCGTCCGGGTTGAGGTCGGGCACGATCCAGATCTCCCGGTTGTTCACCATGCTGGTGATCCGGGAGTCGCTGCCGTAGTCGGAGGTCAGCTCGCGCAGCAGATACAGCGCCATCTCGACGGTGAGGTGCTCACGCGCGTGCTGGTGGTGCGTGAACAGGACCTCGGGCTCGGCCTCGTCGGTGCCGACGTTGTCGCTGATCTTGATGGCGACGATGTTCCGGCCCTGGTACGACGTGCCGATGACGCGCTGGCTCGCGATCGAGGAGTTGGCCGAGACGATCGAGTTGATCTCGCTCGTCATCTCCGCGTAGTTGTGATAGCGCGAGTCGCCCGACGGGAAGTCGTAGAGCCGGACGTCGTCCTCGCCGGCGGACCGGTCGGGGACCGCGCCGAGCGGGGTGACGTCGTAGCCGAGCGCCTTCAGCTTCTTGATCTGGTCCGCTCGCCCGGAGACGACGACACCGTGGTCGTCGGCCGAGTCGACGCTCACGCCGGTCCGCTGAAGTGCCGTGCGGTCCTTGGCGGTCGAGTGCATTCGGACCTCGTACTGACGGACGTCGTCGGCCGAAGGCGCCGCCTTGGCAGCGCTGTCGGCGTTCGCGGACACGTTCGCGGAGAGCGGCGCCGCGAGGGCGAGGGCCAGCACTGCGGCGAGCGCGGCGGTACGTCTGCCGCTGCGGGCTCCTGAGCCGCGTATGCGAAGTCGCATGAAGTCTCCTTGTGGGAGTGGGGGGGTGGGGTTCAGTGCGACGTACGTGGTGCGGGTGTGGCGCTCATGGTGGGCCGGTGGCATGTGCAGGTCAAGGGTGAGTCGACGATCGATGGCGTGAACCATGCGGAAATAGGCCGCGCAGTGTACGCGCGCGCACTCCGCGCCGAGCGGTCCCCGGCGAAGTCCACCCGGGGGTGTGAGCCGGACGTGCGGGGCGCCGCAGGGGCGGAGGAGTGTAAGGGTCCGCGCAAGGGGGGAGCGGTGGGAGCGGCGGGAGTGGTGGGGAACGCCGCACCCTCCGGCTCCCCGGCTCCTCCGCTCCCCGGCTCCGTCGGACGACACCTGGGAGGGACGGCTGATCATGGGCGGATCAGCGCCACGACGCGATCAACAACGTGATCAACAACGTGATTACCGACGTGATCACCAACGCGATCATCAACTGCCGGTCGAGACGACCAGCTTCGTCGACCGACGCCATGAACTCGCCATGGGCCGTGAGCTGTTGGCCAGGACCCGGCTCGTCACCCTGACCGGGCCCGGAGGCGTCGGCAAGACCCGCCTGGCCGCCCGCATCGCGGCCGCCGTACGGCGCACCTTCCCGGACGGCGTGCGGTACGTGCACCTCTCCGGCCTGGACGACCCCGAACTCGTCCCGCTGGCCGCCGCCGACGCGCTCGACCTGCACGACCACTCCGCGCGGCCGCCGTTGCAGGCGCTGGTGGAGCGGGTACGGGACCGCCGGCTGCTCCTGCTGATCGACAACTGCGAACACCTGCTGCCGGCCTGTGCCGAACTCGCCGCGGCCCTGCTGCACGGCACGACCGGCGTACGGATCCTCGCCACCAGCCGCCACCGCCTGGGCCTGACCGAGGAACACCTCCTGGACGTACGGCCGCTGCCGGTCCCCGACCCCGACGGTGACCTCTCCTTGCCCGAGGGCCACCCGGCCCTGGCCCTGTTCGCCGACCGGGCCGCCGCGGTGGTCCCCGACTTCCGCCTGACGCCCGCCAACCGTGCCGCCGTCGCCCGGCTGTGCCGCCGCCTCGACGGCATCCCCCTCGCCATCGAACTCGCCGCCGTCCGGATGCGCGTCCTCGACGTCGACCAGCTCCTGGACCGCCTCGCCGACCGCTACCGCCTCCTCACCGGCGGCAGCCCCACCGCCCTGCCCCGCCACCAGACCCTGCGGGCGGCGGTCGACTGGAGCCATGAACTGTGCACCGGGTGGGAGCGGTTGGTGTGGGCGCGGTTGTCGGTGCTGGCGGGGAGTTTTGATCTGGAGACGGCGGAGGTGGTGTGTGGGGGTGGGAGTGGGACGGGGGTGGAGCGGGCGGAGGGAGTTGAGGGGGTGGTCGGCGCTGCGGGCCGGGAGGGCGTGGAGGGCGTGGGTGGTGCGGGCACGGGTGCGATGGGTGCGGGCGGGCCGGCTGGCGTGGGTGGGGAGGGGGCGGGGGCGGTTCGTGGGGACGTGATGGTGGGTGTGGGCGGTGTTGGCGGTGGTTCCTGGGCGGCCGGGAGGAGCGGGGAGGTCGGTCTCCTGGTCGAGGGAGGCGGGGCGGGGGCGGGGGACCCGGTGGGGTTCGGGGGTGGAGGTCCTGACGGGAGTGGAGGGGCGGGGCCGGTTCAGGAGTACGACGTCCTGGACGCCATCACCGGTCTTGTCGACAAGTCGGTACTGTCCCGGGAGGCCGGTCCCGACGGCATCCGCTATCGCCTCCTCGACACCCTCCGCCACTACGGGTCGGCCCACCTCCGCCGACTCCCCGGCGAGGAACCCGCCGCCCGCCGCCGCCAACGCGATTGGATGCTGCACCGCGCCGCCCGCTGCGAGAGCGCCTGGTTCGGACCGGGCCAGCGCGAGATCGTCGCCCGTCTGCGCGCCGACCAGGACAACCTCCGTACCGCCCTCGACTTCAGCCTCTCCACCCCGGGCGAGCGGCTCCCCGGACTGCGCCTCGCCGGCACCCTGTGGTTCTACTGGCACGCCTGCGGAGCTCCTCGCGAGGGCCGCCACTGGCTCGACCGGGCCCTGGCCGCCAACCCGGAGCCCACCCGGGAACGGGCCCGCGGCCTGTGGATCGCGGGACTCCTCGCCGCAGCCACCCACGACCTCACCGCGGGCCTCGCCCTCGCCCAGGACGCCCACGCCCTGGCCCAGGACCTCGGCGACGCGGCGGAGGCGGCGCACGCCGAGTACGTCATCGGCGTCATCACCCTGTTCATGGACGACCTGCCGACCGCGCTCAGGCACTTCGAGGCCAGCGTCGCCCGCGGTCGTGTCCCCGGCCAGCACCTCAGCCTGTACGGCCTCGACCAGGTCGAACTCGCCTGCGCCCTAGGTTTCCTGGGCGAGGCCGACCGCGCCGTCGAGGTCTGCGAACGGGCCCGCCGGATGTGCGAACGGCACGGCGAGGAGTGGGTGCACTCCTACGTCCTGCGGATGCTCGCCCTCGCCCACACCGTGCGACGCGACTGGGTCCGGGCCGAGCACCAGGCCCGTGAGGCCCTCCGCCTCAAACTCGCCGTCCACGACGTCACCGGCATCGCCCTCACCCTCGACCTCCTGGCCCGCATCGCCACGGAGACCGGCGCCCACGAACGCGCGGCCGTCCTGCTCGGCGCCGCCGACCACACCTGGTCCGGCATCGACCGCGACCGCTGGGGCTCGGCCACCCTCAAGGCGACCCGCCGCGACAGTGAGACCCGCGCCCGCGCAGCCCTGACCCGCCCCGCCTTCCAACGGGCCTACGAACGCGGCACCGCACTCGGCCTCCCGGAGACCGTCGACTACGCGGTCACCGACGCCGACACCGGCACCGACGCCAAACAGCAGCCCCGGCCCTGTACAAGACCCCAATCCCCCACGGGAGGCGCGGGAAGCACGGGACGTACGGAATTCACAGAGAGGAGCATCGTCCACCTCACCCGCCGCGAGACCGAGGTCGCCGAACTCGTCGCCCAAGGCCTCGCCAACCAGCAGATCGCCGACCGTCTGGTCATCGCCCGCCGCACCGCCGAGGGCCACGTCGAACGCATCCTCGGCAAGCTCGGCTTCAGCAACCGCAGCCAGATCGCCGCCTGGGTGACGGCCCGACGCTGAAACCGAACGACCGGCACTCGAACCCGGCATCCGAACCACCAACCAGCTCCGAAGGAGAGCCAGCTTCGATGACCCCCCAAACCACCTCCCCCCAGGCCCCCTTCGACCACCGCATGACCGTCTTCGCCTCCGACGACGAGTTCCTCGCCGCCGCCCTGCCCTTCGTCACCGACGCCCTCGCCGCCCCCGACGAACCCCCGCCCGTCGCCATCGCCGCCCCGGCCAACCTGGAACTCCTGCGCGACGCCCTCGGCACCGACGCCAAGAGCGTCGCCCTGGTGCCGCACACCGAGTGGTACACCGGCTCCGCCGCCAACGCGATCGCCCAGGGCGCCGGTTACCTCGCCGCCAACGCCGGTCCCGGCGGCCGTATCCACCTCCTCATGGAACCCGTCTGGAACGGCCGTGCCGGACGCTCGCCGCGCGAGACCGCCGAGTGGATCCGCTACGAGGCCCTCGCCAACCTCCTCTTCGCCCCGCTCGCCACGACCGCCCTGTGCGCCTACGACGCCCGCGCCGCCGGCCCCGCCATCGTCGCCGCCGCCCGCCGCGCCCACCCCGACACGGGCGTCTACGAGGACCCGGTCCGGCTCGCCGCGGAACTCGACGCCGTACCCCTGCCCCAGGCGCCCGCCGACGCCCGGCGGCTCCCCGGCCCGGCGCCCACCGCAGGCGCCGTACGCGACTGGGCGCTCAGCCGGGGACTGGCCGCCGCGGACGCGCAGCTGTTCGCCACGGCCGTCACCGAGGCGGCCGACGCCCTCGGCCCGATCGACGCCGCCCTGCTGTGGGGCGACGCCCCCGCATGCGTCTGCGAACTGCGTGCCGCGCGCCCCGTCGACGACCCGCTCGCCGGCTTCGTACCGCCGCCGAGCGGGGAACTGGAACCCGGCCAGGGGCTGTGGTTCGCCCGCCAGGTGTGCGCGTACGTCGATGTCCGCGGCGAGGGGGAGGGGGCGAGCGTACGGCTGCAGTACGGGTAGCGGAGCCCCGGCGCAGGTAGGGGATACAGGTATGGAATCGGGTATTTCTCCCCGTGCGCCCGTATCCCCGTACCCGCCACCCTGGATCCATGCTGTACGGCTCGAATCCCCAACCGCCCATGGGAGCAGGCCATCTGAGCGTCGAGTACGACCCCTGCCCCTCCGCGGTCGGCGAGGCCCGCGCGGAGGTCCGGCGGCAGCTGGAGGGGTGGGGGCTCGCGGAACTCGACGATCTGGTGGATGTGGCCGAGGGCCTTGTGAGCGAGTTCGCCACGGACGCCCTGCGGCGGGCGGCACGCGGGTTCCGGCTCACTCTGTTCGCCGCGCACGGGGTTCTGCGGTGTGAGGTGCGGGACGGGGTGGGGAAGACCGTGTGGGCCGAGTTCGGTACATGCGGGTGTGTGGGCGGGAGCGGTTCGTTCTGCCGGCTGGGGTCGTATTCGGGCTGCGCGTGGTGAAGGGGTCGGCCCCGCCCTCTTGTACGTTCCGTTTCTTTACGCTTTCTTGATCTGCATGGCGGACACCACAGGTAACCCCACGTCCACTGAGGCATCCTCCGGCAGTCATCCCCCACTCGGTAAGTCCCGTTGGCGGTACATCGGGCCCGGCATCGTCGTCGCCGCGACCGGTGTCGGGGCCGGCGATCTCGTCGCCACCCTCATCGCGGGCAGCAACTTCGGGTACACGCTGCTCTGGGCCGCGGTCATCGGCTGTCTGGTCAAGATCTCCCTCGCCGAGGCGGCCGGGCGCTGGCATCTGTCCACCGGGCGCACCCTCTTCGACGGCTGGGCGAGTCTCGGCCGCTGGACCACCTGGTTCTTCGGCGTCTATGCCGTGATCTGGGGGTTCGTGTACGGCGCGGCGGCCATGTCCTCCAGCGCGCTGCCGCTGCAGGCCCTGTTCCCGGACGTGATGGCCCTGGAGTGGTGGGCCATCGCCTGCGGTCTGGTCGGCCTGGTCTTCGTCTGGTTCAACAAGTACGCGGTCTTCGAGAAGGTCATGACGGTCCTGGTGGGCGTCATGTTCGTGGTGACCGTGTATCTCGCGATCAGGGTCACGCCGAACCTTCCCGACGCCTTCGCCGGTCTGCTGCCCGTCCTGCCCGACGAGAAGGACTCGATCCTCAACACCCTCGGCCTGATCGGCGGCGTCGGCGGCACCATCACCCTTGCCGCGTACGGCTACTGGGTCAACGCCAAGGGCTGGACCAGCACCGGCTGGATGAAGGTCATGCGGCTCGACAACCGCGTCGCCTACGCCACCACCGGCATCTTCGTCATCGCCATGCTCTTCGTCGGCGCGGAGCTCCTGCACTCGGCCAACGTGGCCATCGCGAGCGGCGACAAGGGGCTGCTCCAGCTGAGCGACATCCTGGAGGCCCAGTACGGGGCCGCGACGGCCAAGTTCTTCCTGATCGGCTTCTTCGCCACCTCCTACACCTCCCTGATCGGCGTCTGGCACGGCGTCAGCCTGATGTTCGCCGACTTCGTCGCCCGGTTCCGGGGCGAGGGCGCGCAGAAGGGCGAGGAGGTCGCCTCCGGTGCGCGCGAACGCTCCTGGCCGTTCCGCGCGTACCTGCTGTGGCTGACCTTCCCGCCCATCGTCCTGCTGTTCCAGGGCGAGCCCTTCCGCCTGATCATCATCTACGGCGTCCTGGGCGCGGCCTTCCTGCCCTTCCTCGCCGGCACCCTGCTCTGGCTCCTCAACTCCTCGCGCACTCCGGGGGAGTGGCGCAACGGCCCGGTGAGCAACGCGATGCTGGTGATCGCGGGCCTGCTGTTCCTGGTGCTGTGCGTGAAGCAGGTGTGGGACCAGCCTTGGTCGGAGTTCTTGTAGCCGGAGAGTTGTTCGAGGGGCCTAGCGGAAGCGGTCCCACTTCGGGCTGAGGGCGATCTCCCGGAGTTGCTTCACGGCCAGGGCCGGCTTCGCGCGGGACGGGGCGGCGTGCGGGCCGTCCGCGTTGTAGGCGCTGACCGCGACCCGGAAGCCGTCGGGGCGCATCGTGTCGACGGTCCAGCGCACACAGCCCGGGACGTCCTTGTCGCCCGCGTCCTGCCGGTCGGTGACCAGGGTGCCGTCCGGCAGGGTCTCGGCGTCGTCCCCGAACAACTCGTCGGCGACGTCGCCCATGCCGTGCTGGACGTCGATCTCGACGAGGCTCCTGCCCTTGCCGTCGTCGACGACGAGGTACGAGTAGTCGGTGCCCCTGTCGACCACTTTGGTGCCCTCGGGGAGGAGCGGCACCAGTGTGTCCAGGATCTCGGTGAAGGACGGCTCCTCGTCGGTGCCCGGCGAGCCCGGCGGGACGGTCTCGGTCGGCTTCCCCGAGTTTCCGGTGCCCCCGGTGTTCCCGGGAATCGAGTCGACGTACCCCCGCCACACCTTCGCCGTCACGAGCTCCTTCAACTGGGCCGTGGACAAAGGCGGTTCACTCCTGCTGATCGGCGCGCCCTTCTCGGCGGCGGCGTTCCACTCGCTCACGGAGACGCGCTGTCCGGCCGGGGTGACCAGGTCGGCCGTCCACATCTTGGTGTCGACGCGCCGGTCGGGATACTCGTACCCCTGGAACAGCCTGAGCAGGGAGCCGTCGGGCAGCAGGGTGGAGACGCAACTGTCGTGCGGGGCCACCCTCCTGTCCGGGCACTTGGTCGTCTGACGGGCCTGTTCGCTGCCGGGCTCGATCCGGTCGAGGCCGACGGTGATGGCGCCGGGGCCCTTGCCGTCGTCGTGCACGAGATGGACGTAGGGCGGCATCAGGGAGTTCGTCGCGCCCTTCGCGTCCTGCCCGCTGACCTTGCCCTTGGGGAGCAGTCCTTCGAGCGTCTCGATGAGCTGGCGGGCGGTCACGGGAGGCGCGGTGGAGGTGCCGGTCGGATTGCCGGACGGCTGCTCGGCCACGTTGGAGCTCGACGGCCGTGGGGCCGGTGTCCCGTCCCACGGCACCAGCAGCGCCCCGCCCACCCCGACGAGGGCGATCCCGGCCGCGCCGCCCAGCACCGTGGCCCGCCGCCTCAGCCGCAGCCGACGCCCGCGTGCCAGGCCTGCGGCGACGAGCGCGGCCCGGTCGGCGTCGAAGCGCTCGCCGGTGTCGTGCAGGGCGTGACTGAGCCGCCCCTCGAAGTGGTCCTCGTCGTGTTCCACAGGCATGGCAGATCCACCGTTTCTCAGGGTTGGGGTCGTAGGAGAGCCGTAGGAGAAGGGCCGTAGGACAGGGGGCGTAGGACGGGGGGTCGTGGGTCAGGGGGCCGCGTACTCGCCGAGGTCCTTGCCCAGCAGCTCGCGCAGCCGTCCGAGCGCCCGGGTGCACCGCGTCCGTACCGCCGCGGAACTGGCGTTCAGCGCGTCCGCGGTCTCCTCCACGGACCGGTCCTCCCAGTAGCGCAGCACGACCACGGCCCGGTCCTTGGCGGGCAGCCGGGCCAGTGCCTGGAGCAGGGTCAGCCGCAGCGGCAGGTCACCGTGTCCGCCGTCGGCCGCCGCGCGGTCGGGGATCGCGTCCGTGGCCCGTTCGGTGCTGCTGCGCCGCCGCTGATGGGCGAGGAAGGTACGGGTCAGGACGGTCTGGGCGTACCCGGCGGGGTTGTCCACCCGGGAGATCCGTCCCCAGCGGACGTAGATCCGGCCGAGGGTCTCCTGGACGAGATCCTCGGCGAGATGGGTGTCCCCGGCGGTCAGCAGACAGGCCGACCGGTACAGATGCCCGGCCCTGGCCACCGCGAACTCCGCATACTCGTCCGCGCGGGCCTGTCCCATCCGTTCCCCCTGTGGTGCCTGTTGTGCTGTGCGCCGGCTGTCGGCGAGGTCCTCACTTCACTGATGCGGCGGGACAGGGAGAATGTTTCACCGCAGCACCGAGAAGTTCCCGAGCACCGAGAAGTTCCCAGCGAGAACCAGCACGAGGACCGAGGCCCCGACGGATGTCCGAGCAGCCACCAACCCCACCCGTCCCGGGCTTCGGCCCGCCCCCACCGCAGTACGCCCCCCAGAGCGTGCCGCAGTACGCCCCCGCGCAGCCACCGCCGTACGCCGCCCCGGTCCCGCCGCCCCAGCACGCGGCCCCCGTCGCCCCGGCCGGTCCGGACTTCCTGGCTGTCGACAAGCGCAACGCGGTCGTCGTGGACGCGTCCGGCGTCGCCTTCGAGATGTCCGGCCTCACGATCGAGTTCCACTGGCCGGAGATCCGCAGCGTCCACTACAAGGCGAGCCCCGACGGCAAGGCGCTCATGGTCGCGGTGGTGCACATGGACGGCCGGTTCTACGAGTGCGCGGTGGAGGCCAAGCCCCGGGCGCGACTGCAGGAGTGGTTCCCGCAGCTCGCCTGGGTGCTCGGCCACTACCGCCCGGCGGGGTGAGGTCAGCCGTGCCTACGGCAGCCCGTGCACATGCGGCCCCACCGCGCTGGACCACGCGTTGCCGTCCGTCGCGTCCCAGTTCGTGGACCAGGTCATCGCGCCCCGCAGATCGGGATAGGTCCGCGAGGGCTTGAAGGATCCGCACCCGGTGCCCTTGGCCAGGCAGTCCAGGGCGTTGTTCACGACCGACGGTGCCACGTACCCGCTGCCCGCGGCCCGGGTGGAGGCGGGCAGGCCGAGCCCCACCTGGGACGGTGCGAGGCCGCCCTCCAGCTGGATGCAGGCCAGGGCGGTCAGGAAGTCCACCGAGCCCTGGCTGTAGACCTTGCCGTCGCAGCCGAGCATCGAACCGCTGTTGTAGTACTGCATGTTGACGACGGTCAGGATGTCCTTGATGTTCAGCGCCGTCTGGAAGTAGGAGTTCGACGTCGACTGCATGTCGATGGTCTGCGGCGCCATCGTGATGACCAGCGACGATCCCGCCTTCGACGAGAGTGAGCGCAGGGCCTGCGTCATGTAGGTGGCGTTGAGGCCGTTCTCCAGGTCGATGTCGACGCCGTCGAAGCCGTACGTCTGCATGAGGGCGTGGACGGAGTTCGCGAAGTTCGTCGCCGACGCGGTGTCGTTCACGGCCACGGTGCCGCGCTCGCCGCCCACCGAGACGACGACCTTCTTGCCGGCCGCCTGCTTCGCCCTGATGTCCGCCTTGAACTGGTCGACGGTGTAGCCGCCCAGCCCGGCCGAGTCCAGGTTGAAGGTCACCGCGCCCGGCGTCGAGGTCGCGTCCGCGAAGGCGACGGCGATGATGTCGTACTGGGACTGCACGTCCGCGAGCTTCTGGACCGTGGCGCCGTTGTTGAAGTTCTGCCAGTAGCCGGTCACCGCGTGCTTGGGCAGCGCGGGACCCACCGGCCCGGCCGTGGTCGTCCCCGTCACGGCCGCCGACTTCGGTGACTCACCGGCCGAGTTGGTCGCCGTGACCTGGAAGGAGTACGACGTCGAGGCCGCGAGCCCGGTCACGGTCGCCGAGGCGCCGGTCACCGCGGTCACCTTGGTGCCGTTGCGGTAGACGTTGTAGCCGGTCGCGCCCGAGACGGTGTTCCAGGCCAGGGAGACGGACGACGAGGACGTGCCCGACACCGCGAGCCCGCCCGGCGTACCGGGGATCGTGGGGGAGGGGTCGGTGCCACCGCCGCCGTCGGGGCCGTACACCGACAGGTCGTCCGCGTAGTAGGCCGCCTGTCCGTACCAGCCGTGCGTGTACACCGTCACGGAGGTCGTCGAGCCGCCGGTGGTGAAGGTGGTCGACAGCTGCTTCCAGGACGCCGAGTCGGGCGTCCAGGTCGACACGTCCGTGGTGCCCGTGCCCGTGACGCCCAGGTAGGTGTAGCCGCCCTGCACCCAGGCGCTCAGCGAGTACGTGGAGTTGGGCTTCACCGCCACGGTCTGCGTGCAGCGGGCGTTGTCCTGCCCGGCCGGTGTCGCCTTGAGCGCGGTCGCGCCGCCGTGCACCGGAGAGGAGACCGTCGTCCCGCTGTTCGCGGAACACGTCCAGTTGCTCAGGCCGGACTCGAAGCCGGCGTTCTTCGCGTTGTTGACGTCCGCCGCGGAGGCCGGGCCCGCGGGGAGGAAGGCGAGGGCGAGGGCGGCGGTGACAGCGGCGCCCGCCCTGAGTCTGCTGCGTATGGACATGACAATAGGCATGCCGAACAACTTGGTCCAGACCAATTCACGTGTCAAGGGATTCCGGTAGTGGAGAGTTTGTGTGCGTAACCTGCCCCGTTTTAGCGTGACTTGTGCGAGTGGAGTTGCTTCTCGGCTGGAGAGAAGCTGTTCTCCGGCCACAAAGCCGTGGATACAGTGCTCAAGTAGTCACGCAATGAAGTCACCGGGGAGCTGCGCGTGCCAACTGCCATTGCCGTGACCAGTGCCGACATGGCGCTGCCGGCGCAGGACGAGCGAACCGTGCCCGCCGTCGTGCTCGGGGACCTCGGTCAGGAGTCGCTGGACCTGTCGTTGGCGGACCTGCAGACCCTGATCGATCAGCACGGTCATGTGGTCGTCGTCTGCTCACAGGCCGCCCCGCGCGCGGTGGTACAGCGGCTGCGTACCGTACGGTCCCTGCTGGAGAGTGACCGGATCGCCCTGTTCAGTCCGGAACTGCCCCCGCTCGGACTCGCCGTCCTCGCCCGCCAGTTGCGGCAGCTGGCCTCCTGCGACCTGAGCCCCGGTGTCCTCGCCTCGGCCGGGCGGCTGCTCACCCACTACATCCACGCCGGGGCGCTCCTCGGCTCCGTCGCCAAGCTGGACCGCATCCCCGTCGACCTCAAGTCGCATGCCAAGTCCTGGGTGCCCGGCAGCCAGTTCGGCGTCCTCGCCCACCCCGCTCCGCAGCTGGTCCGGATGGTCCCCGGAGCGATGCTGGCCGGCCCGGAGTTCGGCACATCGATGCTGGTCGCCAAGGGGCAGCTGCAGTCCGACTGGGTCACCGGCACCCTCGCCCCGTCCTGGAGGGCGCAGGGCCTGCGTGAGGCGGCGCTGCCCGCCGAGTCCGCGACCTGGTGGGGGACGTCCAAGCTGATCGAGTTCTGCGCCTATCTGCCCGACCTGTCGGTGCTTTACCAGTTGGTCACCTCCGTACGGCAGAACTCCTGTCACTGGTGCGGCATCGACGTCATAGGCGACCGCTGCGTCTTCTGCTCCGCCACCCCGCCCGCCCACGAGCAACCGGCCCGCGCAGGCTGACCGGACCCCGGCCGACCCGGCTGTCCCGGCCGCCCCGACCCCGACCGACCGCTCCCGACCGATTCCCCCAATGAGGTTGTACGGTTCATGAACTCCCGTCAGCGCCGCGGCGTGATACTCCTGCTCCTGTCGGTCGTCTGCGCCCTCGGCGCCTTCGCCGGCGTCCTGTCCGTCATCAGCGACGTGAAGTCCAAGGTCGGTCCCGAGGTCACCGCCTACCGGGTCAAGACGAGCGTGGCCCCCTACACGCAGCTCAGCGCGGCGCAGTTCGAGAAGATCGAGATGCCGGAGCGCTGGCTGTCGAAGAACGCCGTCACGAACCTCCGTGAGATCCAGGGCAAGATCGCCGTCACGACCCTGCGCGAGGGCTCCCTGCTCCAGAGCGACATGATCGTCGACCAGCCCGCCCTCCAGTCCGGCGAGCAGGAGATCGCCATCATGATCGACGCGGCGACGGGCGTCGCGGGCAAGATCACCCCGGGTGCCACGGTCAACGTCTACGCCACCTTCGAGGGGCAGCGCGACGGCGACCCCGACCAGTCCAAGCTCATCGTCGAGAACGCCCGGGTCATCGACGTGGGCAAGCTGACCTCGCTGGAACCCGACGAGAACGACCGCGGCCGGCGGCCCACCGACGGCGTCCCGATCACCTTCGCGCTCGACCCCATCGACGCCCAGCGCATCACGTACGCCGAGTCCTTCGCCGACGAGGTCCGGCTCGCCCTGGTGGCCCCCGGCGACGACTCCGACATCCCGGCGACGAACCGCACGTACGAACTCGCCAAGGACAAGTGAGAGGCCCCTATGCCCACGAGGATCCTCCCGGCCGTCGGCGACGCGGACGCGGTCCGGTCCCTCACGACGCTGCTCAGCCAGCTGCCCGACGCCGAGCCGGTCACCCCGGTCACCGACTCCACCCAGCTGGTCGACACCCTCGCGCGCCTGGCCGCCGAGTCCGTGGACGAGCTGCCCGAGGTCGTCGTCGTCCACGAACGCATCGGCCCCGTCCCGGCCCTCGAACTCATCCGCGAGGTCGCCCTGCGCTTCCCCGCGGTCGGCGTCATCCTCGTGACGTCCGACGCGGGTCCCGGCCTCTTCCAGGCCGCCATGGACTACGGCGCCCGGGGCCTGGTCGCCCTGCCGCTGCACTACGAGGAACTGGCCAGCCGGGTCCACGCGGTGGCCCAGTGGTCGGTGGGCGTACGGCGTCATCTGGGCGCCGGCGGGGACGTGTTCAGCGGCGTCGGCGGCACGGTGGTCACGGTGAGCGGCGCGAAGGGCGGCGTCGGAGTGACTCTCACGGCCATCCAACTCGCCCTCGCCGCACAGGCCTCCGGCCGCAGCGCCGCCCTGCTCGACATGGACCTGCAGACCGGGGACGTCGCCGCCTACCTCGACATCCAGTTCCGCCGTTCGGTCGTCGACCTCGCCGCCATCAACGACATCACGCCGCGCGTGCTGGCGGACGCGGTGTTCCGGCACGACACGGGCGTGGCGCTGCTGCTCGCCCCCGGCGACGGCGAACGCGGCGAGGAGGTCACCGACCGCGCCGCCCGCCACATCGTCAGCGCCCTGCGCTCCCGCTACGAGGTCGTCGTCATCGACTGCGGCGCCCAGCTGAGCGGTGCGAGCGCGGCGGCCGTGGAGATGGCCGACACGGCGCTGCTGGTCACCACGCCGGACGTGGTCGCGGTACGCGGCGCCAAGCGCACCGTACGGATGTGGGACCGGCTGCAGATCCGCAAGGCGGAGGAGACCACGATCGTCGTCAACCGGTACTCCCGTGGCTCCGAGATCCAGCCCGCCCTGATCCAGAAGATCGCCGGCACCGGGATCGCCGCCACCGCGATCCCCGCCAACTACAAGGAACTCCAGGCCGCGGTCGACGCCGGCCGGGTCCACGAACTGGACAGCAAGGGCGCGGTCCGCCAGTCCCTCTGGGCCCTCGCCGGCGAACTGGGCCTGCTCAAGGGCACGGAGGCCACCGTCCAACAGCGCCGCAACGGCCGACCCCGAAGCGGCGACCGAGCAGCACTGACGTTCCGGCGACGGAAGGAGCTGGGGCGGTGAGGGGGTGGCGGCCGGACGGCCGGCGGATCTGGAAGGGCCGGGGCCGGATCGGGGACGACCGGGGCCAGGTCACCGTCGAGTTCCTCGGGATGATGCCGCTGATCATCATCACTCTGGTGTTGCTGTGGCAGTTCGTGCTGGTGGGGTACACGTTCTCGCTCGCGGGGAATGCTGCGGACGAGGCGGCGCGGGCGGGAACGGCGGTGGCGCCGGGCGAGCGGCAGGGGGCGTGTCAGGAAGCGGGCCTGGACAAGCTGCCGGACGCCTGGACCGGTTCGGTGACCTGCGGCGAGGAGGGCGGCTATGTCACGGCCGACGTCAAGCTCAAGGTACCCGTCCTGTTCCCGGGCGCGATCGGCTTCCCCTTCGAGGTCGAGGGCCACGCGGGTGCCGTCGAGGAGGAGACGGACTGAGATGCCGTACGACGACAAGGGCGCCCGCAGGAAGCGCCGCGACCGCGGTCAGGTCGCCATCGAGTACCTCGGGTTCATCCCCGTACTGATCCTCGTCGCCATGGCCGGCGTCCAGATCGGGCTCATCGCCTATACCGCCCAGCAGGCCGGTACGGCGGCCCGGGCGGGGGCGCGGGCGGCCTCGTTGGACGGGAGCGCGCAGGACGGCTGTGTGAACGCGGTCAGCGACTGGCTGTCCGTCACCTGCGACCCCGTGGAGGGCGGCGACGAGGTCACCGTCACGGCGACCGTCGAGATCCCCTCGATCGTCCCCGGCTGGAACTTCGACCCCGCCCAGAAGACCGCGACCATGCCGCTCGACCACTGAACGAGGATCCACATGAGCCTGAGGTCACGCATCAACACCCCCGAGGAGCACGGCAGCCGGGGCGAGGACGGCCACCTGGTCGCCTCGTACCGGGCCAAGCTCCTGGAGGAGATCGACCTCGCGGAGATGAGCTCGCTGGCGGCGGCCGAGCGCAGGGCCCGGCTGGAACGGGTGCTCGGGCACATCATCAGCCGCGAGGGCCCGGTGCTGTCGACCGTCGAGCGCTCACAGCTGATCCGCAGGGTCGTCGACGAGGCGCTCGGCCTCGGCATCCTGGAGCCGCTCCTGGAGGACGCGTCGATCACCGAGATCATGGTGAACGGCCCCGACGCGATCTTCGTCGAACGGGCGGGCCGCGTAGAGCAGTTGCCGCTCCGCTTCCCCTCCCACGACCAGCTGATGCAGACCATCGAGCGCATCGTCTCGACGGTGAACCGGCGCGTGGACGAGTCCAACCCGATGGTCGACGCCCGCCTGCCGTCCGGCGAGCGCGTGAACGTCATCATCCCGCCGCTGTCCCTCACCGGCGCGACCCTGACCATCCGCCGCTTCCCCCGCTCCTTCACCCTGCACGAGATGATCGGCCTCGGCTCGCTCGACGAACCCATGGTGTATCTGCTGTCCGGGCTGGTGCAGGCCAAGTCCAACATCATCGTCTCCGGCGCCACCGGCACGGGAAAGACGACGCTGCTCAACGCGCTGTCGGGCCTGATCCCCGAGAGCGAACGCATCATCACCATCGAGGACTCGGCCGAACTCCAGCTCCAGCAGAGCCATGTGATCCGCCTGGAGTCCCGCCCGCCGAACGTCGAGGGCAAGGGCCAGGTCACCATCCGCGACCTGGTCCGCAACTCCCTGCGCATGCGCCCCGACCGCATCGTCGTCGGCGAGGTCCGCGGCGGCGAGTCCCTGGACATGCTCCAGGCGATGTCGACCGGCCACGACGGCTCCCTCGCCACCGTGCACGCCAACAGCACGGAGGACGCCCTGATGCGGTTGAAGACCCTCGCCTCCATGTCCGATGTCACGGTCCCCTTCGAGGCGCTGCACGACCAGATCAACAGCGCCGTGGACGTGATCATCCAGCTGACCCGCTTCCCGGACGGCGCCCGCCGGATCACCGAGATCGCGATCCTGGACAGCCACGGGGCGGAGCCGTACCGCCTGGCCACCGTGGCCCGCTTCAACGCCCAGCCCCTGACGCCGGACGGCCGCGTCCACGGCGCCTTCGCGTACTACCCGCTGCCGCGCCGCACCGCCGACCGCCTCTACATGGCGAGCCAGCCGATCCCCCAGGCCTTCGGCGTCGCCCAGTCCCCGCTCGAACTCGCCACCCGAGAAGCCAGGTAGGAACCCGTTGCCATGGAACCCCATACCGCCGCTACCGCCGCCAACGTCGCTGTGGAACTGCAGGCCCGCATCACGCTCACGACCGGCGTCGCCCTGCTGACCTGCGCGCTGGCCGTGTTCGGCATCCAGGCATACGCCTCCGGCCGGGCCCAGCGCCAGGCACTGGTCGACCGTCTGTCGGCCACCGGCCAGCTCACCGGGGCCGGGGGCCGCCGACGTCGCTTCGCCGACCTGGACCGCCGACTGCGCCGTACGAAACTGGGCAAACAGCTCGAACTACGGCTGGCGGCGACGGGCTTGGACGTGACTCCCGGCGAGTTCTTCGTCTACATGCTGGCGGCGGTGGCGGGACTGTGGCTGATCGGCCAGGCGACCCTCGCGCCGTTCTTCGGCCCGATCGCGGGCCTGCTGGGCATCTGGGCCGCGGTCCAGTTCCTCAACTGGCAACGCCAGAAGCGCATCGAGAGGTTCATCAACCAGCTCCCCGAGATGGCCCGCATCCTGGCGAACGCGGCGCACGCGGGACTCGCGCTCCGTACCGCGATCGGCCTGGCGGCGGAGGAACTGGAGGCCCCGGCCGGGGAGGAACTCGCCAAGGTCTCCAACCAGTTGGCGCTCGGCGCCTCGATGGACGACGCCCTCGGCGAACTCGCGGAACGCCTCCCGTCCCGCGAACTGGTCGTCCTGGTGACCACGCTGGTGCTGTCCAACCGGGCCGGCGGCCAGGTGGTGAGCGCGCTGCGGAACCTCACGGAGACGCTGGAGGAGCGCAAGGAGACGCGACGCGAGGTCCGTACCCAGCTCTCCCAGGTGAGCATGACGTCGTACGCGGTCCCGGCGCTGGGCGTGGGCTCACTGTTCCTGATGAACGGCGTGAAGGACGGCGCGCTCGACCGCATGACGAGTTCGCCGCTCGGCCAGGCGGCGGTGCTGATCGCGTTCGGGCTGTACGCGGTCGGCTTCATCCTGATCCGCCGTATGTCGCGGATCGACGTCTGAGGCGCCGGGCGCGGGAAAGGAGGGCGACGACGTGAGACTGGGACAACTGGGCTTGCTGCTGGCGCTGGTGATGGCCCTGAGCGTGTGGGGGATCTTCGCGGGCATCCGCATGTACCGGGCGGACGCGAAGCTGCCGAGCGATCTGGCGCTGGCCCTGGAGGTCGGCTCCACCCGCACCGGCGCCGTGGACTCGCTCATCGACCGCATGGGCATGCGCTACGCCCCCGCCGTGCTGCGCGTGATGGGCCCCAAGCTGGTCGCCAGGTACCGCCGCAAGATCGACCTCGCGGGCAACCCCGGCGGCCTGACCATCGACCGCTATGCGGCCAGGCGTGCGGTGTACGGGTTCCTGGGCGCCGTGGGCTTCCTGGTGTTCCTGCTGAGGGGCCAGGTGCTGGTCGCACTGCTGCTGCTGGCGTTCGGCGCCTTCTGGACGGAGGTCGGCATCTGGTCGGCGATCCGCATCAGGAAGGACGAGATCGAACGCACCCTGCCGGACTTCCTGGACGTCCTGGCGGTGGTGGTGAGCGCGGGGTTGGGTTTCAGGCAGGCACTCGATCGGGTCGCGTCCAAGTACGAGGGCCCCTGGGCGGACGAACTCCGCATCACGCTCCGCCAGATGGACCTCGGCATGAGCCGCCGCCAGGCCTTCGCCGAGCTGAGGCGCAGGAACGACTCCGAACAGGTGGCGATGTTCGTGACGGCGCTTCAGCAGGGGGAGGAACTGGGCGCGCCGATCGTCGACACGCTGGTGGCGCTGGCGAAGGACATGCGCAGGACTGACGCCCAGAACGCCCGCCGGAAGGCGGCCAGGGCGGTGCCCAAGGCCACGATGATGATCACGACGTTCATGGTTCCGGCGACGATGCTCCTGCTGGGAGCGGGGCTGTTGCTGGGGTCGGGGACGGACTTCGGGTCGTTGACGGGGGAGTAGGGGGGAGGGGCGCATGGCGGGTGTGCCGGTGCGGTTGGGCACGGGCGGTGCGGATGGCACGGGCGGTGCGGGTGGCGCGCGTGGCGCGGCTGACGTGGGTGACGTGGGCGGTGCCGGCGGCGTCGGCTCGGGCGCGGCTGCGGGCGCCGGTGGGTGGCCGGCAGTGGGGATCGGGGTGCGGGCGGCCGTGGGAACCGGCCTGCGGACCGCCACGGGGACCGGCGTGCGGGCGGGGCGAGGTGTGGTGATGGGCGCCCTCGCGCTGCTGCAGCGCCGGCCGATGTCCCGGCCGGCATCTCGGCCGACCTCTCGGGCGAGGTTCTGGGCGACGTTCCGGGCGAGGTTCCGGGCGACGTTCCGGGCGGCGACGGTGGAGCCCGAGCCCGAGCGCGCCGCGGAGATCTCCCTCCAGATAAACGCGCTCCAGGCCATGTGCCGCCAGGTCTTCGGCTTCCGGCTCGCCATGATCGCGCTCGCCGCCCCCGGCGCCCTGCTCAACGCGGCGCCCGGCCTGGGCACCCGTCTGGTCGGCGCGGCGGTCGTGGTCACCTTCATGGTGTCGTACGCCCTGTTCCGCGACTGGGAACGCTTCGGCCCGCTCCTCCTGCGCCACCCCACCCTCCTGGCGGCGGACACCCTGTTCACCTCCCTCCTCCTGGTCTCCGCGGGCCCGGACACCACACTGGCCTACGTCAGCGTCTGCACCCCGCTCCTCGCCGGCATCGTCTACGGCTACCGGGGCGCGGCGGTGTTCGCCAGCGCGCAGTCCCTGATCCTGCTGCTGGCCTACGCGATCGACCGGGACGCCCAGTCGGGGAGCGGGCTGACGGAGAAACTCCTCCTGCCGGGCCTCTGCGTCATCACCGGCGCCCTCGGCTCGTCCCTGCGCAACCTCATGCTCCGCTTCGGCACGGCCACCCGGGCACTGACGGCGGCCCAGGCCCGTCTGGCGGTGACGGAGGCGGTGAGCGCGGAACGGGCACGCCTGGCCCGCGAGATGCACGACTCGGTGGCGAAGACGCTGTACGGGGTGGCGTTGGCAGCGGATGGGTTGGCGGTGTCGGCGACGACGGCGTCGTCGGCTGCCATGGAGCCGGCCAGGCTCAAGCAACAGGCGGAGCTGGTCTCCCGCGCGGTCCGCCGGGCCGCCGCCGAGTCCCGGGAACTCCTGGCCGACCTGCGCCGCGAATCCGATCCGGACCACGCGGCGGACCTCGCATCGGAACTGGCCGCCCGCACGGAGGACTTCACGACCCGCACCGGTATGCGCGCCACGTACGAGGACAGGGGCGAGGCCCCTCTACCTCTCGTCCCGTCGGCCGTGGTCCGCCACCTCCTCACCATCACCGAGGAGGCCATGGAGAACGCTCACCGTCATGCCAAGGCGACGAGGGTCGACGTCCGCATGGGCGTGGAAGCCGAGGTGCTCCGCCTGACAGTCCAGGACGACGGCGAGGGCCTACCCGCCGAACTGACCTACGAACACCTCCGTCGAACCGGCCACTTCGGCCTGCTGGGCATGGCTGAACGAGCCGCCTCGATAGGCGCCCGCATTCACATCGGCAAAGGCAGGCACACACGGGGCACAGAGGTCCGTCTGGAACTCCCGTTGGCGGCCCTGACGACGACGAAGGCGACGCCATGAACGCCCCCCTGAGGATCGTCGTGGCCGACGACAACCCGGTGGTCCGGGCAGGTCTGACGGCCCTCCTCTCCACCCATGCGGACATCACAGTGGTGGCCGAGGCGACCAACGGCCAAGAGGCCCAGGAGGAGGCGAGCCGCCACCAGCCCGACGTGATCCTCCTGGACGTACGGATGCCGGGCATGGACGGCATCACGGCACTCCCGCACCTCGTACGCATCGCCCCGGTGATGATGCTGACGTACAGCGGGGAGTCGGAGACGGTCAGGGAGGCGCTGCGCCGAGGGGCCGTCGGCTACCTGGTCCACGGGGAGTTCACGGCGGACGAACTGGTGGCGGCCGTACGGGACATCAAACGGGGCGACGGGCTGCCGAGGCTCACCCCCACGGCAACCACGGCACTAGCGCAAGCAAACATCCAACTACCAACTGCGGCAAGCAAATCCCCGGAAGTGCTTTCGCAAATGCAACCAGATGTGGGACAGTCGTCGTCGTACAGGTCACGGTTCCAGCTGAGCAGAAGGGAGGCGGAGATCATGGACCTCATCGCATCGGGCATGAACAACCAGCAGATCGCCGCCGCCTGCTTCATCAGCGAGAAGACGGTCAAGAACCACATCAACCGAATCTTCGCCAAACTCCACAGCACCAGCCGGGCGGAGGCCGCCGCCAAGTGGCTGGGCACGGCCCCTGGTTCGCACCAGGACGGAGCTGACCGGCGATGACGAAGCGGACGACACAGCGATGCTTTTCGGCCTGGGCTCGAAATTGGGCCCAGGGACCCTCTGGTGTTCCGGGTAATCCCGCTTACTTTTCTCGCAGGACTTTCCGCCACACCTGCGAGCCAAGCGCTCAGCGACCGCCGGACACCAGAGGGGAACACCATGAGCAACTGGATCAAGACCACCGCAGCACACCTCCGCTCCCGCGCCACTCGCAACGACGAGGGGCAGACGGCAGTGGAATATCTGGGGATCATCGCGGTGGTTGTGGCGATCGTGCTGGCCATTGCGGGGACCGACATCGGCCAGACGATCTTCGACGCGATCACGGACAAGATCACCGAAGTGACCGGCGGCTGATGCGGCGACCAAGGCGCGGCGACGCAGGGCAGGCCTTCCCCATCTACATCACGGTGGTGGCGGGCCTGCTTTTTCTTGCGTTCGCCTACCTTGCGGTCGGCCAGGCCGCGGCGAACAGGAATGGCGCCCAGACCGCGGCGGACGCAGCGGCGTTGGCGGCGGCACTGGACACCCGGGACAAGCTCACGGACGAGTGGGTGGAGAACGTACTCGACCCGACGAAGTGGCAGGACATCTTCGACGGCAAGGACGTGGTCCTCGACGGATGCGGGCGGGCGGGGCAGTTGGCGGCGCAGAACGACGCCACGGCGGTCTGTGAACCGCTGTACGCACTGCCTCCGGGGTACAAGGTCGAAGCCAAGACCACGAAGCCTGTCGGCGATTCCATCGTGCCCGGCACGGAGGACAGGCACTCGACGGCGAAAGCCACCGCCGTGATCGAGCGGCGCTGCGAGTTCAAACTCCCGGGCGGGGACACCGAGGGCGACGAGGGCGCTGAGGGTGCCGAGGGCGACGTACTGCCGCAACTCACCTGCGAGGACGACAAGACCTGGGACGTGGACCCGGACGATCCGACCACCCTTCCGGGCCCCGAGGACCTCTTCGACGTCCATCTGGCCGACTGACAAGCGAATGACGAGTGACGAAGGAAGCAGAGGAATGAGCATTCGGTTCACCACGAAGGCCCACAGGGGGATGGTCGCGCTGACCGTTGCGGCTGGACTGGCCCTCGGTGTGGCCGGCTGCGGCAGTGGCGGGGACGACGACAAGAAGCCGCAGGCTTCGGCGCCCGCCTCCACGAAGGGTGGATCCGACCCGAGCGCTCAGGAGGGGCAGGCGGACGAGCCCTTGGCGGAGTTGAAGGGCTCGGACGGACTGCTCCTCCAGATCACCTCCGCCCAGCGGGATTCCGGTGGTTTCGTCACCGTGAACGGCAGCCTCAAGAACGACGGGGCCAAGAGCATGTCGGTCCCGTCCGCGTTGAGCGGCAACGAGACCGAGATCACCAGAAACGGCCGGTCGCTCGGTGGCGCCACCCTCGTCGACTCGAAGAGCAAGAAGCGCTACTACGTACTGCGGGACACGGACGGCCGGCCGCTGACCACCACGGGCTTCTCGACTCTCAAGTCCGGCGAAACCCTGGCCGTGTTCATGCAGTTCCCGTCCCCGCCCACGGACACGACCGAGGTCACCTTCCAACTGCCGACGTTCGCCGCCGCCACCATCCAGATCTCCGGGTGAGGCAGCCATGACCCGGGCACCTCGCCTCACCCTGACCCTCACCGCGGCCACGGTCATGGTCGCCACCCACCTCCTCGGCGCCACACCAGCCGACGCGGCCGACGACCCCAGCGTCCCGCCCGGCACGGAAGCCACCGCCTCCGCCCCGGTCGAGGTCGACGCGAACGACCCCGACCTCAAACTCCCCGAAGGTGCCACCCTCGCCGAACCGAAGGTCCTGGACATCAAGCAGGTCGTCGAGGACCAGGCCGGCGAGGAGCGCCGCGAGGACACGAACACGGACGTCAAGTTCGCGCTCCAGGCGGAGGTCCTCTTCCCGAAGGACAGCGCAAAGCTCACGGGCGATGCAAAGGCCCGAATCTCCTCCATCGCGCAAGAAATCAAAACCCAGAACGCAACCCGCATCCGAGTCTTCGGCTTCACCGACAACCTGGGCTCCTCCGCCCACGGCGACGTCCTGTCCAGGAAGCGCGCGAACGCCGTACAGGGCGTCCTGGAGTCGGAGCTGAACGACTCGTCGATCACATACGAGGTACGGGGCTACGGCGAGCAGTACCCGATCTCTTCGAACGCGACGGAGACGGGCCGCAAGAAGAACCGGCGGGTGGAGGTGTCGTTCCCGCGGACGGAGGGTTGAGTCGACACGACGGGGGGAGCCGCACGTGACTTCGGTCCGCGATGGCCGCCGCTAACGTGAAGCCGCGCGGTCCGCCCGTGCACCCGCACTCATCCGTATACGTCGCGTATACTCGTTCCATGTCTGACGTCATGATCCGCGTGCCCGCCGAAGTCCGTGACCAGCTCGCCGCAGTGGCGGAGGCGCGCGGGACCAGTCTCCGGGCCCTGATGCGGGAGATAGCTGCTCAGACTCTGACTCCCGAGCAGATCAAGGAACGCGCCGATCGCACCCGTGCACTGCTCGCCGAGCGGTTCGGGCACTACGTGACGGACGAGGAGTCGGCGGAGATGCGGCGCAAGATGCGCGAGGCCAGCGCGGCTCACCGGGCCGCGCTCGCGGAGGCGGAGTCGTCCCGTTGACCCTGACCGAACACTATGTCCTCGATACGTCCACGCTCCTGGCGATGGGCGGCAACAAGCAGGTCTCCGGCCTGATCCATGCCGCGGCAGCCAGCGATGACGTCCGTTTGTGGGTGCCCGTGCTGTGCCTTCTGGAAGCAGAGCGCGAGCGCCCCGGGATCGTTGCGCACACGGGTGTGCTGCTGGACGTTCTCGGAGTGATCGACGACGACTATGCCATGGCCGTGACCGTCGCCGAACTGTGTCGCGACGACGTCCCTTTCGGTGTCGCCGCGGCAGTCCACACGGCCCGACCGAACGCATTGCTCCCCGAAGGTGCACTGGTGGCCACCGTCGCACCGGACGCCTACGACAGGCTTGGAATCGGCATCATGGACTTGAATCGCTGACTCCGGGCCCCAGGGGCCGTACTCGGCCAGGGCCTGTCCGGTGGATCGTTGCCCGCGGCAGGAGAGCCCGGGCAGTGATCCACCGGACGCGACTGGGAACGGGGCATCAAGCCATGGAGAACTTGGCGACGTACTCGTCGAAGGGCTCGATGCCGACTTCCGCACGGAATTCGTCCATGCGCTCGGGCTCTTCACAGGGCCACGGAACCGGTGCCCCGTCCTTCACGCCGGCGATCTGAGTGCCGTAGATCTGCTCACGGCCCTCATTGACCAGCGTGCGGTCCTGTAGGAAGGCCAGCTCGCGCGGGCTGGCCGAGCCTGCCGACACCGCCTGCTGCATCAAGTGGAGGGCGCGACGCTGAACATCAAGCTGCCGGTCGGCGTGCTGAGCGATCAGCCATGCCGCACGTGCGGCCTCCTCGCCGACCAGTTCCGCCGTCGGCCAGCCGTACCCCTCCATGATCTCGCCGAGCCGGTCACCATGCCGGGCGGTCAGCCGCCGCCAGGCCAACTGCTCGGCGGGGTCGTCGCTGTTCGCGCAGACTGCGGACCGGTGATCGGCCGCTGCCATATCCGTGAGTTCCGCCGTCAGCGCGGCAACGTCGTGCGCCACTCTCAACTCCCAGGTCAGATCCATGCTTTGTGTCCGCCCGCAAGCCTAGAGGTACAAATCGGGCGTAAAGATCATTCCGGAGAACGGTGACAGCCGCCTCCCCGCACCGCGATAATGGATCTACTCTCGGGGCCACAGCCGGATCGCTGAGACGGTCACGGTGCCCTGGAAGACGTAGACACCGTGACGGGGATGAGCTGCGGGGGCGGGGCGTCGCCCCACTGGCCCGGGGTGATCGGCGGAGGTGATCCGCGGCCCGATGAGATGCGCCGTCCCGGCGCATGGTCCTCCCAAGTGGAAAAATCGGTGTCATGGGCACCGGTAAGGACTGGGTGTACCGGGTCGACGAGCCGTACGGCTCGGAGGGCTGGCGGCCCTACGGTGCCCATCCCGAGCGGTGGCGGGGGACCATCGTCACCGACGATCCCGAGCAGGCCGCCGAGTATGCCGCCGCCCTCGTCGTCACCGACCTGGTGACCGAGTGGGAGGCCGTTGGCACCGGGCAGCTGCATGTGCGTGTGAGCGTCTGGGAGGGCCAGGAAGGCGACGGCCCCGAGGACGCGGCGTTCACCGTGGAGATCCGGCCCGATTCCCGCACAGGGTGATCGCTCCATGGTCACTACTCGTGCGCGTTCCGTGACACCTGTTGGCCTTGCGGAGGCCATCGGCCTGATCCGGGCGGAGTCGGCACGGGCTCGGGCCGGGGCGCGGCGAGCGACTGGCGGGTGCGGTGCGGTGCAGTGCGGACCAGGTAAGCCTGGAAGCCTGGAGTTCTTGGTTCAGCTCCACCGCGCCGGGGAGGGCGGGGCAGGTCACCTGTGCCGGGGCCCTCATCCGACCCCGACGGACATGCTCCTCAGCACGGCGTCGACGGTCTCCGGCCCGGTGTTCTGCTCGGCGTTCCCGTCAGATCCGGTCGTGATGCCGATGAGGAAGGCCACGCGGCTGTCGTCCACGGAGACGACGGTCATCCGCAGACGCCCCGGACCGGTGTCGCTGTCCGCCACGTTCACCACCACCGTGTGAGCCGGCCGCCCATCGACGGTGAGCGCCCGGGACTCCCCCTTGGACATGCGCCTGTACGGGAGGAAGAACTCGGCGTTGGACCGCGCCCAGCGCTCGGTGTAAGCCCCCAGCTGGCCCTCGGCCACGCCCTCACCCCGACCGGCGAGGACTGTGCTGCCGCTGCTGTCGTCGGCGCCCTCGTTGTCCGCCTGCTTCTGGGCGATCGTGGAGGTGAAGGCACCGATCAGTTTCCCCTTCCCCTGCTTCCACCCCTCCGGGATCGCGTACGAGATCCCGGAGGCGCTGTCGCTCACCCTCGGCCGTCCGGCCAGCGGCCCACCGTCATCGCCGTACACCAGCCGCCACACGGCGAATCCCCCACCGGCCAGGAGCAGCACGACCACGGTGACAACGGCGACCACAATTCCCCGGCGCCCCCGCGGCCGTCCGGGAGGGGGAGGCAGCGGGAAGTCGGCCACGGGCGTCGTGGGCGTGGTGTGCGTGGTGGTGGGCGTCATGGGCGGATACGGCGGCTGCTGCGGAGACGGAGGGTACGGCGTTGTCATGACCCCAGCCTCACGGACCTGCCCGGCCACGCCTTGAGCGCTTGTACTCAGGAGGCGTACTCAGTTCTTGGTTCTGGTGGGGCTGGATGAGGGGGCGCTGGCAGGAACTGCGGCCCGACGGGGCACTGTCCGGCGCGCTGTGCCACCGGCGGCTCATGACAGGAGGTCACGGCGGTGCGAAGTGGCACGGATCTGCCACCTCGGCATGACCTCACTTCCGTACGGTGTCGGACAGTTCGAACCACACCACCTTCCAGCCGGCCGGGCGGGAGTGACCGATCACCGGGTAGCGGCCCCAAGAGTCCGCCAGCGCCTCCACCAGGTACAGGCCGCGACCGAAGTCCTGGTCCGGGGTGCAGGGCAGGGCGTCGGGGAGCTCTGGGTGGTTGTCCATGACTCCGATGCGTACGGCATCGGGGCGGGAGCGGAGTCTGACGGTGACGGGACCGTCAGAGTGCTTTACGGAGTTGGAGACCAGCTCTGAGGTCAACAGCTCGGCGGTGTCAGTGAGTTCGGGCGTGTGGGCGTAACCGAGGAGGGCTGTGCGGACGGTGTGGCGGGCGATTGAGAGGACTCGGGGGTCGTTGGGGAGTCTGAGGTGGCACTCCCAGGACCGGGGGTCGGGCATGCGGAGTCTCCGTTCCAAGTGGGGTTTGGTTCGGTCAGGTTCGTTCGACTTCATTGGTGAACGGCAGTTGGTGGCCTGTCTCCCTGGCGCGGCCCACCCCTCCCAGGGGAGGAGGGTGCGGGCAGGCTCGCGCGATGCGCTTCCAACTGCCTTGAGTAGCAGTCTCGTTACTGAAGGTAGAGCGCGAGATGGTTACATTGCCACTCAATCAAAGAAATTGACCCGTTCGTGGTCGACCGTCGCCCAAAGGCGGCAGACTGCACACGACCGCACTCGGAAGGAACGGCATGCCACCGAGGACGACGCCGACGGAGCGTCAGAGGAGACTGGGCAGTGAGCTGCGCAGGATGCGAACCGCTGCCGGAATGTCGGCGGATCAGGCCGCCGGGCTGCTCGGGCTGGACCGGGCGAAGATCTCCAACATCGAGACAGGCATCCGCACCATCAACCCTGAACGTCTCCGCACGCTGGCCTGCAACTGCGCGTGTTCGGATCAGGCGTACGTGGAGGCGCTGGTCGAGATGGCCCGCCCTAACGGACGTGGCTGGTGGGAGCGTTACCGAGGCTCGCTTTCCCTCGGCCTCCTGGACATCGCCGAGTTGGAGTCGTACGCGGTACGCATGCGGACGGCGCACACGGCACACATCCCCGGCCTGTTCCAGACCAGCGACCACGCCCTTGAGCTGTTCCGGGCGGTGCTTCCGCCATTGCCCGAGCATGAAGTCGCCCTGCGCCTGGCGTTTCGCGCGGAGCGCCAGCAGGTGTTGGAGGGTGAGGATCCGCCCGAGTACGTCGGAGTGGTTCACGAGGCCGCACTGCGCATGCAGTTCGGCGGGCCCAAGGTGGCACGCGCGCAGCTGGAACACCTGCTGGCCGTCTCCGAGCGGCCCGCGGTGCGCCTGATGGTCATCCCCTTCGCCGCCGGTACGTTCCCCGGTGCTGGGCAGACGGTCAACTATCTCGAAGGCCCCGTCCCCCAGCTGGACACTGCTCAGGTCGACAGTTCGCACGGGCCGGAATTCCTGGGTGGGGAAGCGCAGTTGGCCAAGTACCGTGCCCACCTGGACTGGATGGAGCGCATTGCCCTGTCGCCGCAGGAGTCGCGCGACTTCATCCGAGGGATTGCCAACGACCTGTAGGGAGACGCTCGATGGATGACAGCGCGATCACATGGGAGGAGCCGTTCTGCGGCGAGGGGGCCAGCTGCTTCCGCCTCGGTACCGACCCCGACGGCAATGCTTACATCGCCATAGCCGGCGCCGAGGACACCTACGTCACCGACACCCGCGAAGCCCTCCGCACACTCATCCTCGACATCAAGGCAGGGAAAGTGGACCACCTGCTCTGAGGTTGTGCGTCACCCCGTCGTCCCGCAAACGCCTTGCTTGCGAGCCTCAGGCATTCGCATTGCGAAACCAAGTCAGAGTGCGATGCGATACCCCGGCCCGAGAAGCGAACCGCGCCTCTCACGCTGTTGATCGGTTCGCCCAACCGCAGCGCATACAGGCGCGCTTTTCGGCCACCGGTGACAGCGACACCCAGGGTGACTGTCACGAATTCGTGACGTTCGGTTGCGACCGACTGCACCCAACTTGTCCACCAGTGGGGCAACTTGCAGACGCAAAGGAGGTGTACGAATTGTCAGTGCCCGTAGCTAGAGTGAAACCTGACGCTTTGGCTAACGGGGAGGATGCTGTGGCGGACGACGGGGCGATCGACGTACCGGTGGAGGACCCGGCCGCATGGGCGGAGGGTTCCCTGGGGGGACCAGTAGCATCGGCGGCCGCAGATGTGTTCGGCGTCGGGGCAGGCCTCCAGACAGCGGTGTCGGCCATGGGTGATGTCGTCACCGAGTTGCAGTCCTTCACGAAGTTCCGGGACCGTATCGACGCGCTCCTGCGTGACCTGCGGGAAAGCGAGGCCGGCCCGAAGCGGGTGGGGCAGAACGTGGTGTCCCGGACCAACTTCGGTGGTGGATCCGGTGGTTGGGCTGAGGCAGCCAACCTCTTTGACTCTCACGAGACGGTGATGACGGAGTTGGAGAAGCTCTCCAAGCTCCTCACGGATTCCATCGAGGGCCTGAGCATCGCGGTCCTGGCCTCGCACAAGGGCTACGAGAACGTGGACGAGGACGTCAGCCGGCGCATGCTGGCGATCAGCAAGGGCACGACCGAGCACTACGGCGGAAGCTACGAGCCGCAGGTTCCGGGGGCGCCGGGTGGGAAGACCACGAAGCCCGGCGATGACTCCGGAATCGGTGACACCTCCGGCGTGTCGGGCTTCTGACGGCGGCTGGGTACGCATCACGGGGACACTCACGGGGATAGCGGGGATACGAGATGGGCGACAAGGGCAAGGGCGGCGGTAAGACACCGTTCGAGAGCATGAGCCACGAGGACATGCTCGCCTGGCTGGATGAGGCCGACGCCGGCATGGTGCTCGCCGCTGCGGCCAAGCTGGTGTTGGTGGCCGCGGAGATCAAGAAGGTCGGCGAGGAGCTGAAGACGCGCCCGCAGTGGGTGGGTTGGAAGGGTGAGGGCGCCGATGAGTTCCGCCGCTGGAGCGCGGATCTCGCGAACGCGACGTTGAGACTGGCGGAGTACAGCCAAGGCGCGTCGAAGTGGCTCACCGAAGCCTCTGGCACGATCTCGACTGTCAAGGCGTCGATCCCCCGGGACACGAAGTATGGCCAGTCCACCCTGAGCAAGGCACAGGCGAACCTGGAGACAGCGAAGGCTGCGCGCAACGATCCCGATGCGGCGTCCGTCGCCCGTGATTCAACCCGGGACATTGAGACGGTCCTGGCCAAGCGGGAGTCGGAGCGGCAAGAGGCTGCTCGGCAGATGAAGAAGCTCGCGGAGTCGTACACGCTGTCTGCGGAGCAGATGGACGGCTTGGAGAAGCCGAAGTTTCCGCCGCCGCCCAAAGCTGTGATGCCACCCCCTACCGAGGGCTTCGGCGCGCGTGAAGACCTCGTGCCCACAGGTGGTGCCGCTGACTCAACTGCCCCCGGCGCGGTGGGATCAGTCGGGTCGAGTGGGCGTGCCGGTGGCTCCGTGGGCCAGGGTGATGGCGCGAGTGGGTCGGTTGGCTCTCCCGAGACCTCCGCCAAGGCCCCCGGAGCCCCTGATGGTGGAGCTGTGCGTCCACAGCCACCCACAGGGGTGGAGATCGACAGCGTTGCAACCCTGCCTGAGGCGCCAACTGCACCGTCGGGGCCAGCGAGTGGCCCGCCGATGGTAGGGGGACGGCCAGAGGGAACTGCGACGATGCCTCCCGGAGTGGTACCTCCGGTGGCTGGAGGCGTCCAAAGGCCAACCGGCCTTCCGACAGGGACAGGCCGCCCTTCCCCTGGATTCCGGCCCCCGGTAGCCACTGGGCAGACTCCGATGGGCACCGGACCTTCCACCCAGCGTCCCACCGCTGGAGGCGGTATCACGGGCGGCAGGCCCGTGCCCCCGTCTCCGGGGCGGGCCACCGGCGGAATCCCCCGAGGCACTGTGATCGGCGGCGAGGGTGTCACCGGCCGTGGCCCGGCGGGGCAGCCCGTCGGTACAGGAAGGCCTGGGGCCGTCCGGGGCGGGACGGGGAGTGGCCGGCGCATCGCAGGACAGCCCGAGGGCATTGTCGGTGGTCGCCCTCAGGGGTTGGGAGGCGTGAATGCCCGCCCCATCAGTGCCGGCGGCTCCGCCACGGCACGCGGCACGGCTCCCTCTGCACCAGGCGGTGGGACGGGTGGTCGTCGCTTCGCCTCGGAAACTGGAGGCATCGTCGGAGGCCGTCCCCAGCAGGCCGGTACGGGGAGTGCACGCCCCTTCACCCCAGGCGGCTCAGGAGCGGTACACGGCGTCTCGGGCGGCAGCGGGCTCTCCGCGGGCCCCGCAGCGCAAGGCGGCACGCGCGGCGGGCTCTCGGGCGTGGTGCGACGGGCAGGCGAGCCGCAGCATGGTGCCGGACCGGTTGGGCGTGGCGGATCAGCGGTGCCGCCGGGCTCTCGTTCCGCGGAGTCTCGTCCTGACGATCGCCGGGGCGAGCGCCCCGATTACCTCACTGAAGATGAAGAGACCTGGCAGCAGGGCGTACGTCGCGCGACGCCGCCCGTCGTGGACTGAACTCGTTAGGACCGCAAGAGAAATGCCGATGCCCACCAGCCAAATGCAGCCTCTCCGTCAAAGGATCATGCTGCCGGGAGTACTGGCAGTCCTGCTGGTGGCCATCGCCAGTACGCCGTCCCATGCGGAGTCCATCCGTTCCCAGCAGTGGCATCTGACCGCCATGAAGGCGGAAGAGATGTGGAAGATCACCAAAGGGGAGGGAATCACCGTCGCGGTGATCGACAGCGGGGTGGATGACAAAAACCCCGACCTGGTGGGGCAGGTACTCAAGGGCAAGGACTTCGCGCCAAACGTCTCAGGCGATGAGCACACTGACTACCGTGGCCATGGCACGGGCATGGCCGGGTTGATCGCTGGAACCGGCGAGAGCAGTGGCGGGGATGGGGCTTTCGGCCTCGCCCCCGGGGCGAAGATTCTGCCCATTCGCGTGCGCGAGAAGGAAACCGTATTCCCTGAAGCGATCAGGTACGCCGCCGATGCAGGGGCCAAGGTCATCAATATTTCCATGGGGACCGAGGGATGGGCTGCTACTTCGGCCGTGCAGAAGCAAGAGATCAAGGCTGTGAAGTATGCCCTGGACAAGGGGGCCTTGATCTTCGCAGGTGTCGGCAACAAAGGAGACTCGTCTCTCGCATACCCCGCCGCCACTCCTGGGGTGGTCGGGGTGGGAGCGATCGGCCAGGATCTTCGCAAGACCGCCGAGTCGCAGTATGGCCTCCAGGTAGACCTGGCTGCTCCAGGCATCGACATGGTTGCCGCCTGTGGCGGCAAGACGGGCAAGTGCAAGGCCCATGGCACGAGTGACGCCACCGCCATAGCCTCCGCCAGCGCAGCCCTCATCTGGTCGAAGCACCCTGAGTGGACCAACAATCAGGTCCTCCGGGTCATGCTCAACACCGCAGCCGGCCCCACAAGCGGTGCCAAGCGCAATGACTACGTCGGCTACGGAGTTGTCCGTCCCCGGATCGCCCTGAAGACCCCCGGCGATCCCGGCCCAGCCGACGAGTATCCGCTCCCCGACCTGGCCGCCGCGGAGTCCAAGTCGCCATCTCCGAAGGCCTCTGAGTCCGCGGGGACCAAGGACGAGGAGGACAAGCCGTCCACCGCTGTCCCTGCACGCGACGACGACAGCGACGCGGCCCTCTGGATCACCCTGGGCGTAGGTGCTGCCGCTCTGCTGGGTACCGCAATCGCTATCCCTGTGGTGCGCGCTCGGCGCCGCAACACGGGGTCCATCACTCACTGAGTACGGGTACTCAGAGGCGCTGGTGGCAGATACGGATGGGGCGCATGTTGTAGCGGCGCTACCGTACTTTTCGACCACCGCAGCTTCGCAGTCGCACGTTCACAACCGTTCGACTGGCATTCGACAAGACACGGGGAGGGACCACGCATGGCGTGGGACGAATGGGAGCAGCTCAAGGCTGCGGTGGCCGAGCGCCATGCCACGCAGATGCAGCTCAACCAGCTGCCGGCTGCAGGGGGCGGCGGCTCAAGCGGTGGCGGCGTTACCGGCAAGGTGAGGTCCGACAAAGCCGCGTGGTCCAAAGCGGGGAAGGACGTCAGCGACCTGCGAGACAACTCCCGCCAGGCGCTGACGAGGCTGAAGGACGGCCAGACGGGGTTCGGCAAGGAGCCCGGATGCCTGACGGCAGCGGCCCAGCAGGGCGTGTACGACTCCTGGGAGCGCCGGATCAGGGACATCAGCGAGCTGTGCGGCGGGCTCGCCGCCGTGCTGGAGAAGACGGGCAACGACCAGCTGAGGACCGACGAGGCAATCAAGGGCGAGATCGCCAGCCTGAAAGTCCGCTCTGAGGATACGCCCGCTGCTGGCAGCGCTGGCAAGGGCTGGTGATCCGGAAGCATGGACCTCAAGACACTCAAGGCCATCAAGCCGTCCGAGTACACGGAGGCGGCGGACGGGTACCGCGCGGTGAGTGACATGGCTGCTGCGGCCAAGAACCGCATCGACAAGCAGATCACCAAGGTCATTCAGGGTGCCAACGAGGGCGAGGCGGCGAAGGCGGCGCTCACGCAGTTGAAGAAGCTGTCGGAGAACTTCCACTACACCCAGGTCGAGTGTGGCCTGGTCAGTGGCGCTCTCAACGGCTTCTCGTCCGACATCGCCAGCCCGAGGCGTCGTCTGCTTGAGGCGCTGGAGGACGCGGATGCACTGGCGTACACCGTCAACGCGGACGGTAGCGTCGTGTATCCCCCCGGGGGGAAGAACGAGCTGACCGATGACGAGATCCCTGGCGGAAGGATCGCAGGCAGCGCCGCCAGGGGCGGCGGCATGTACACCCCCGGACTGGGGCCGGACACCTCTGGCCTGCACAGCCCCAACCCCCACCGCGCGAAGGCCGAATACCTAGCCGACCGCATTGCCCACGCGGTCCAGGAAGCCACGGAGATCGACGACCGGTACAGCAAGACGCTGGAGAAGCTCAAGGCGGCACCGGGACTGAGCGTCAGCACCAAGACGTGGGCGAATGTGGCGTCCGATGCAGATGCGGTCGGCTCGGCCGCGAGTGAATACCTCAGGGACAACATCCCGCTGGACAAGTCGCCTTCCGAACGCAAGAAGTGGTGGGACAGCCTCACGCAGGAACAGCGGGAGGAGTACCTGGCGGTTTACCCCGGCGTGATCGGGAACTTGGACGGCGTCCCGGCCGCGGCGCGGGACGAGGCGAATCGGGAGAATATCCAGCTCCTCATCGGGAAACTCTCGGGGCGGGATGACGAAGAGTCGAAGACGATGCTGGACGGATTGAAGTCGATCGATCATCAGCTACGGCATCCGGACCCTGATTCGCCGCCTATGTACCTACTGGGAATCGGAGATGAAGGTAACGGTCGGGCCATTGTGTCCTATGGTAATCCGGACGCTTCCAAGAACGTATCGGCGTACGTGCCCGGCCTTGGAACTGCCTTGGACGGGGACTTTGCGAAAAACGACCTGAAGAGGGCCAAAGACACAGCAATCGATGCACAGAAATACGATCCGTCTAGTGCCTCGATCGTATGGCTGGGGTATGACGCCCCGCAGCTGCCAGCATCGGAACTCCGGCACAACGCAGATGTTGCGCTCATGAACAATGCCAAGGTCGGTGCAACCGCATACAACGCATTCATGGCGGGCATCTCGGCTACGAACGAGCACGACGACCTCCACACCACCGCCATAGGCCATTCTTACGGCTCGCTCACCGTTGGGCAGGCAGCACAGCGCGATGGCGGTATCCCAGGCGCTGACGACATCATCCTCGTCGGCAGCCCCGGCACTGGTGCGGACAAGGCCGGTGATCTCAATGTCGGCAAGGACCATGTCTTCGTGGGGGCAGCGGCCAACGACCCTGTGACCATGCTTCCCAACCACAGGGAAGCGGGCGGACTGGCCGTGGGCTCGTATGTCGGCGGAGTCACGGGGGCCCTGTTGGGCAATCAGTCGGGACTTTTCCTTGGACCTCTGACGGGCGGTGTGGCGGGCGCGGTCGTGGGCGGCTCCGTCGGGCACACCGTCGGGGACAGTACGAGCGACCCGGACGAGATCTGGTTCGGAACCGATCCGGCGAGCAAGGACTTCGGCGCTCGCCGCTTCCTGGTCGGCCCTGGGCCGCTGCCAGAGGCCAACGACCCAGCACCGGCTCACTCGAACTATTTCAATCCGGAAAAAGACCTGGAGTCCGCAACAAATATTGCGAAGATTGTGTCGGGGGAATCCGATCGAATCAATCTGGAGCGATGGCGTTGAAATACCTGAAGAAACTGCTCGTATTCTCTGCCGCTGTCACCTTCCTCGTTTCGGGGTGTAGCTCCGCAAAGGATGCCGTCAATTCAGTATCCGAGGAGAGTGGGAAGCCCACCATGAAGATCACGATGCAGCAGGCAGCCGACCGTGCGGACTCAATGCTCGACGCTACACTCAGTGCGATTAAGCCTGAGGTTCAGTGGACCCATGGGGCAACGACAACCGGGAGCTGTGATGTCTCCCGCCGCCGTGTCGTCATGACCATTTTCTCCAAAGAGAGGTTGGGCGGCTTGCTGGGGCTGGTGCGGCGCTTCTGGGAGAATAGCGGGTACCGAATCAAGTCCGTGGACAAGGATGAGAAATTTCCCGCGATCTACGCCCAGTCAACCGATGGCTTTGGTATCGCCCTCACTGTCGGCGCGGAAAGGCAGGCCTTCTTCGAAGTAGCCACCCCATGCGCCAAGCCATCTGACGTCACCGATCCGACGACTCCCCCCAACGGGCCCGACTACGATCACCCCATCCCCCACCCCAATGTGCGCTCTGCCTTTTGGTCGGTGAACAGTCCGCTTCCCTCCGCTTCACCAACGACGTCGGCGAGCGAGCAATGAAGCACGGCGACGTCTCGACAACACCTCTCCTGATCACTTGAATTCGGACCGAGGTGACTGAGGCCTTCGGCTGTCAACAGGAATGAGGAGCTTCCTGCGATCTATGCAAAGACCTTAGATGGCTTCGGACTTCGGTCGAGTAACGGCGGTGAGGGGCAGAGTTTCTTTGAGGTTGCTTCACCGTGCGTGGAGGAATCTTCGGTGGCTGCTCCAACTAGGCCTGCTAACGGTTCGAATTATGCGGGTGACCCAATCCTGTGCCCAAATATCCGCTCGGACTTCTGGTCCTTGAATGTGCCGCTTGCGACCACCTCACCGAACGGCAATTAATCGCCCCGAGACGCCTTGCAGGGCTTGGCAGTTGGCCTCCCGCGCATGAACAAGCCAACGGCGCTGGGTAGTTTCTGACCTACGAGACGGATGTTCCCTTTGATGGAGATAGTCAGGATCAACTCTGGGACGTACAGAATTTGATTGAGGCGGCAGCTGAGGCTGGCATCCGCCAGACTCGTGGGGAGTCAGGGAAGGCCGGGGCGGTGAGTCTGAAGTTCAAGAGATAGTCCGGTGTGCAGGGCATGCGCTGTTGGATGTGCCAGCGGATGAGTGTGTCGTTACGGCAAGGGCGCACGTGGGGGACCGGTTTGCGGGCCTGCCTGCGCTGGAGGGGATCACGGGGTGAGTGAGACTGACGAGGCGCCCTCGGCGCCCGGTCGGTTGCGTCGAGTGCTGCCGACCAGCAGGCGCGGCCGGTTGTCGCTGATATCCGCGCTGGTGCTGGCGCTTGCGGGCACCGGTCTCGGAACGTGGGCAGCGGACACCTGGCCGTGGCCGAAGGACCGCTACTGCTGGGGCGCATGGGAAGAGGACAGCGGCCCGGAGTTCCTCGGCGACGAGGCGTTCGGCGACGATGACGACGGGTCACGCACCGGCAAGGAGACGGCGCCCACCCGCGAGCGCCCGAACGGCAGCTGCGAGGTCGCCATCGCCAGCGACTACAAGAGCAGTTACGACGGCGACAAGGTCTCCATCCGCCAGCAGGTGTCCGTCAAGTACGGCCCGGTGCCCAAGGCCGCCGAGGCCCGGCTCGCGATGATCCAGGACGGTTTCCTGGGCGGCGACATGGTCCCGATCCCGGACGGCCTGCCAGGCACGGTGAACGGGCGCGGTGGTCTGCTGGTGCTCCCGAAGTCCTGTGATACGAAGGACGGCCGACCGACCGTCGTCACGATGAACGCGTCCGGCACGTACAGCAGCGGCCCCTCGTACACCCAGAGCGATTCGGCCGACCTGGGCGGCGCCCGTCAGGCGGCGGTACTACTCGTCGCCGCGGCCAACCGTGGGATGGCGGCGGCCGGTTGCGCGCCGGACGAGCCGCTGAAGGTCAGCTCGCCGCTCTACGACCTGCCAGGCGAGCCGGATCGCATCTTCAGCACCTCTGAAGACGTCTGCGGCATCCGTGGCCTGCACCTCGACTCGGAGGACATCGAGGACCAGACCGGCGCGGTCACCCGCGACCTGCAGACGTGCAGCGTCCATGGTGATCGCGACGGCGTGCCGTACCTGCAGTTGGCGATGGTCGCGCAGCCCCGGCTGGCCGCGGTGTTCGACGGCATCGCGGGCGAACGCCCCGCGGCCCGCGGCTGGCGCGGCACGGGCACCATCGGCGAGAACCACGCGATCGTGCGAGCCGACTGCGCCGGCCGGCCCGCCACCTTCCTGATGGGCGTCTACACCGACCCCGACCGTCTCGCCGCCTTCGTCAACGCGGCCGCCGCCCGCCTGGGCTGCGCCCCTATCGCCCCCATCGCCCCCAAGGGAGCCGCCCGGTGAGCAGCACCGCGGACGAGCCGAACCGATACGACCAGCCCCTGCCCGCCGACCGGGAGTTGCTCAGCGAGCGGTATCGGCGCCTGCGCCGGGAGCGTTGGCACCGACGGCGCCAGCGTTTGCACTGGCGCCACCTGCTGCGCGGGCGGGTCCGGCCGCTGCTGGCCGCAGGTCTCTCCGGGATGCTGCTCGGCGCCGGCGGCACGGCCTGGCAGACGCAGGCCGGGCCGTTCGCGCCGGACGAGGTGTGCTGGGGCGCGCTGCCCCGCGATGACCTCGCCGCGACGTTCCGTGAGCCGGAGGATGTCAAGGCGGTCGAGGCGCCCGTGCTGCACGGAGGGCGCTCCATGGACGGCCCCACCGGCAGTTGCCAGTTGACGAACAGCGACGGCGACGAATGGGCGCTCACCGCCCGGGTGCACCGGCTGGACGACCGGGTCGGCGACGACGGCAAGTGGGCTGATGAGTTCCTCTCCGCCCGTCTCACCCCGCTCGGCGGCGGCCTGCTGGGCATGGCCTCGGACAACCGCGCCTGGCTCGCCATCCCGGACGGCTGCCTGGGCCGCCCCAGTGACTTCGACGGGCCGACCGTAGTGGACATCGCCCAGGGCAGCTGGATCACCGACCTGGAGCCGCGTACCAAGGAGCGGGACGCGATGGCCCGCATGGTCGTGAAGCTCGTCAACAAGGTCAGCGCGGACCTGGGCTGCACCGGCACGATCGCCGATCCAGTGGAACACCTGCCGACGGCCGCCCGCTACACCCGCACAGAGAAGCCGGACTCGCTCTGCGGCATCAAGGGGCTGACCCTGGGCAAGAAGCGCAAGCCGAACAAGTACCCCATGATCACCGACGGGCACGGCCCGGTACGCACCTGCGACCGCGACGTCACCGGCTCGCAGTGGAAGCAGCGCCTGATGACCGTCGAGGACCCGCGGCTGGCCGCGATCTTCACGGGGAGGACGCTGTACCAAGGCGACCGGGTGACCTCCGCCGCCGGTTACGGCGGCCTCGGCCCCAACCTCGGCGCCTTCCAGGCCCGTTGCCAGGCGGGCGAGACGGTGTTTCTCGTACAGGCCAACGACAGCGGGATGAGCGCGGACCTGCGCACCCTCTTCCCCCGCTACGTCGAGGCCGAGGCCGCCCGCCTCGGCTGCGGCCCGCTGAAGCTGAAACTGCCACGTGCGGGCGGGAGCCGCTGACTCCCACCCGGACGCCGTGCCGCAACGATGCGAAACGCCACGCCCTCGGCAGCTCTAATACCGGGGTGTGGCGTCCTCGTAGGTGGCTATCCGGGAGGTCACGTTCTACGAGGAGGGCGAGAAGGCCACGGACTGGCACCTGCCCGTCCAGCGGGTCGACGGGGATGCTGAGTCACGTGCTCCTGGTACGCGCCGGCCGACCGACCGGGCCCGGCTTCAAGGCACTGGCAGCCGTGCGCGCCGAAGGCGCGGAGTGCTGTACGAGGAAACCCGGCAGCCTCGTACCCAACCCGCTTTACTCCGGCCCCGCCTCGTGCAAGGCGGGTCGCGTCAGCTCGGTGATGAGGTGTTCCAGGGCAGCGGCGGCGGTGGGGCCGGTGGCGGCGACTTCGGGCACGATGTCGCAGGCGGAGCGGCGTAGTTCGAGCCAGCCGAGGAAGGCGGCGTACGCGGTGACCGCCTGACGCCTGGCCGCGGCGGTGTCCAGGCCCAGGTCGGTGTAGAGATCGGTGAGATAGGCGATCCGCCGCTCGGTGACCCGGCGCAGGACCGGGGCGACGGCGGGGTGATCGGCGTGGGCGACGATCGCGGGCTCCAGGCCGTTGATGTCTTCCTGCCCCAGCGCGATGGTGAACAGGGCCGTCAGCCGCTGCCGGGGGTCGGTGATGTCGCCCAACTCCGCGATCAGCGCTGCGGTGTCGTCCCGCTCCCACCTCTCCAGCGCGGCCGTCAGCAGCGCATCGCGATCCTTGAAGTGCCAGTAAAAGCTGCCTCGTGTCGCCTCCAGCTCGCCCGCGAGCGCGTTGACCGACACCGCGCCGACCCCGCCGCGTGCCATCGCGCGCAGCGCCGCGGTCGACCAGTCCTGCGGGGT
>NZ_JBHYJA010000010.1:224237-252336 GCF_042740355.1 Streptomyces sp. NPDC059010 | reverse complement strand
GCGGGGGAGCGTGGGGCCCCCCCCCGGGGGTAGGGGCCGGGGGTTGGGGGGGGGGGGGGCGAAAAGGCCCTACGCCAACCCCCGTCTCGCCACGGCCGGAACCCGATGCCCCGCGATGGACGCCACCATGTCCAGCACCTGCCGCGTCTCCGCCACCTCATGCACCCGATACACCTGCGCCCCCAACCACGCCGACACCGCGGTCGTGGCGAGCGTCCCCACCACCCGCTCCTTCACCGGCCTGTCCAGCGTCTCCCCGACGAAGTCCTTGTTGGACAGCGACACCAACACCGGCCACCCCGTCTCCACCATCTCCCCCAACCGCCGGGTCGCCTCAAGACTGTGCCGCGTGTTCTTCCCGAAGTCGTGCCCCGGATCGATCATGATCGACTCCCGAGGCACCCCCAGCGCCGACGCCCGCTCGGCCAACCCCAGGGTCACCCGCAGAATGTCGCCCATGACGTCGTCGTACGTCACCCGATGCGGCCGGGTACGAGGCTCCGCACCCCCGGCGTGCGTGCACACCAGCCCCACCCGGTACCGCGCGGCAACCTCCGCCAGCCCCGGATCCACCCCACCCCACGCGTCGTTCAGCACATCCGCCCCCGCCTCGCACACGGCCTCGCCGACATCCGCCCGCCAGGTATCGACGCTGATCACGACATCGGGGAACCGCCGCCGCACCTCGGCCACGAACCCGACCGTCCGCCGCGCCTCCTCCTCGGCGGTCACCTCTTCACCCGGCCCGGCCTTCACCCCGCCGATGTCGATGATCGCGGCGCCCTCCGCCACGGCCTGCTCCACGCGCGCGAGGGCCGGCTCGTCACGGAACGTCGCCCCCTGGTCGTAGAAGGAGTCCGGGGTCCGGTTCACGATCGCCATGATCACCGGCTCGTGCGTGTCGAACTCACGCGTGCCCAGCCTGAGCATCCGCTGTGACCTCTCCTAGTGCGTCCTGGCAAGTCGCCGCTCTTCGGCCGCCTGCGACCCTGACTGTCAGAGTCGCATGGCACGATCGGACACTGACACACTCGACCGCTCGCATTCACCGACCGTGGGGGCCCCAGCGATGGTTATGTTCTTGTTCCTGGTCGTCGCGCTGGCCGTCGTGGTCGCCGCGGTGACCCTCGCCGTGGTGGGCGGCGGCGAGGGCGACGGCCCGCTGCCGGAGGCCGCGCCCGAGCGGCTCCAGGACCCGCTGCCGCCGGACCGCCCGATCGACCGCGCCGACATCGACAGCCTCCGCTTCCCCCTGGCCGCCCGCGGCTACCGCATGTCCGACGTCGACGACGCCCTCAGCCGCCTCGCCGCCGAGCTCGCCGAGCGGGACGCCCGGATCGCCGACCTGGAATCCGCGCTGGCCGGCGCCCAGGCGTCGCCCGGCGGCCATGTGCCGGGTCATGCGCCGGGCCATGTGTCGATGGAGAAGCCCGGCCCGGAGGACCAGCAGTGAGTGACGGCACGGCCATCGCAGGCCCGGACGGCGCGCTGCGCTGCCCCTGGGCCCTGTCCACTCCGGACTACGTGACGTACCACGACGAGGAGTGGGGCCGCCCGGTCCACGGCGACGACGCCCTCTATGAACGCCTCAGCCTGGAGGCCTTCCAGTCGGGCCTGTCCTGGATCACGATCCTGCGCCGCCGAGAAGGCTTCCGCACTGCCTTCGCCGGTTTCGAGATCGCCAAGGTCGCCACCTTCACGGACGCCGACAAGGACCGCCTCCTCACCGACGCGGGCATCATCCGCAACCGCGCCAAGATCGACGCGACGATCGCCAACGCACGCGCGCTGGCCGACTGGGCCCCCGGCGACCTGGACGAACTGATCTGGTCCCACGCCCCCGACCCGACCACCCGCCCGGTCCCGAAGGTCTTGGGGGACGTCCCGGCGGTCACCCCGGAATCAACGGCTCTGTCAAAGGCCCTGAAGAAGCGGGGCCTGCGCTTCGTGGGCCCTACGACGGCATACGCCCTGATGCAGGCGTGCGGCCTGGTGGACGACCACTTGGAGGCATGCGTCGCCAGAAGCGCCCCTTAAAGGGGCGCGGGGCTGTGTCGATTTGCGGCTCCGCCGCGGGGGCGCGACCAGCCTCCCACGCACCCGCGGCCCCCGACGGCGCTACCGCCCCGGGCTCATCGGCCCAAATACTTGGGCTTCTCCTTGTTGACGAAGGCCTGAACCGCGATCGCGTGGTCCTCAGAAGCCCCCGCCCGATTCTGCAGCTCGTCCTCCTTCTCCAAGGTCTCCTCAAGAGAGTGCGACAGCCCGTACGCCACCGCCTCCTTGATCGCCCCGTACGCCACCGTCGGCCCCTCGGCCAACGCCCGCGCCACCTTCTCGGCCTCCGCGCGCAGCTCAGCCGCAGGCACCAGCCGGTTCGCGATCCCCAGCTCGTACGCCTCCTGCGCCTTGATGTTCCGCGGGAAGAGCAGCAGGTCAGCAGCACGCCCAGGCCCGACGACCCGCGGCAGCGTCCACGAGATCCCGGAGTCCGCCGTCAGCGCGACCCCCGCGAACGACGTGTTGAAGGCGGCCGTGTCGGCGACGACCCGATAGTCCGCGGCCAGCGCGAACCCGAAGCCCGCCCCGGCCGCGACCCCGTTCACCCCGGCCACCACGGGCTTCGCCATCCCGGCCAGCGCCCGCACGATCGGGTTGTAGTGCTCCGGCACCGTACGCATGGTCTGCCGCGACCCGGTCTCCCGGTCGGTGATCAACAGCCCGATGTGCTCCTTCAGGTCCTGCCCCACACAGAACGCCCGCTCCCCGGCCGCGGTCAGCAGCACAGCCCGTACGGCGTCGTCGCCGGCCGCGGCCTGGACCGCCTCCCGCAGGGCGACCTTGGCCGCGATGTTCAGCGCGTTCATCGCCTCGGGGCGGTTCAGCGTGATCGTCGCGAGTCCGTCGCTCACCTCGTAGAGCACGGTGTCGGCCATGACGTATCCCCTCCGGCTTTCGTGGATCGTGCGTACTCGTCGGTACGCACTCGTCTGAAGGACAGCATGGCGGAGATCACCGGCAGCGGCTCGGACCGGACGTGTGACCTGCGTCAAAGAATTCTCGTCCGGTTCTCTCCGACCTGAGCGCGTGCGGTGGCGCAGTATCGCAGTCACATCGCCGAATTGAGTGGTTTTGCTCGCGCGCGTTGCCCAAGCGATGCCGACTGATGTTGGTCATCGGGTCCTGAGATGCGGGATAATGGCTTGGAAGCAATGTGTTCGATGCCGGTGTCGCGTGTCTCATGCCAGATACGCGTGCCCTCCATGGGGCCGTCGGCTTTGACGATGAGCTGGTTTCAGGAAGGGGAACGAGCATGGCGGCCATGAAGCCGCGGACGGGCGATGGCCCGCTCGAGGTGACCAAGGAGGGGCGGGGCATCGTCATGCGCGTTCCGCTCGAAGGCGGCGGTCGGCTCGTCGTCGAGCTGACCCCTGACGAGGCCGACGCGCTCGGCGACGCCCTCAAGAAGGTCGTCGGCTGACGCGGCAGCGACCCTTACCTTTCGGCGACCCCGGTATCCCATACGGTGCCGGGGTCGCTGCTTTCGCGGTACGACCCGGGCGTACGGTCCGCACTGTCGGCCCTGCGGTCAGCGCTTGACCGCGCACAGCAGGCCGTCCCCGACCGGCAGCAGCGACGGAACCAGCTCCTGGCTCTCGCGCACCGCGCGCAGCAGCTCCCGGACACGTATGACCTCGGTGGGCTGCGGACCCGAATCGACGGTGCGGCCGTTGGTGAAGACGCCCTCGAAGACGACCAGGCCACCCGGACGCAGCAGGCGCAACGATTCAGCGAGATAGTCGAGAAACTCCAGCCGGTCACCGTCGCAGAAGACCAGGTCGTAGCCGGCGTCCGCGAGGCGGGGCAGGACGTCCAGGGCACGGCCCGGGATGAAGCGGGCGCGGTTGCTGGCGAAGCCTGCGGCGCGGAAGGCCTGGCGGGCGAACTGCTGGTGCTCGGGCTCGGGGTCGACGGTGGTCAGGACGCCGTCGGGGCGCATGCCGTGCAGGAGGTGGATGCCGGAGACGCCGGTGCCGGTGCCGATCTCCGCCACCGCCTTCGCGTCCACGGAGGCGGCCAGCAATCGCAGCGCGGCGCCCGTGCCGGGCGACACCGAGCGCAGCCCCGCCTCGCGGGCCCGGTCCCGGGCCCAGCGCAGGACATCGTCCTCGGCGACGTAGGCGTCGGCGAACGCCCAGCTCGTCTGCCGGTTGCCGGTAATGGCCCTCTCCTGTCCCCGTGGTTGCCTGGGCGTGACTGTATCCGCTGCGGGCGGGAACCCGCAGATGGGACCGGGCGTTTAGAAGGGTGGGAAGACGAGCGGGGGGACACAGTTGGATCACGATGACGAGCGAGACCGCGAGCAAGTGCTGACGCAGGCCCACCAGCCGTATCAGCCCAGATCAAATTCTCGTAAAACCGCTTATCCGGAGCTAACGGGCGAGGTGGCTATGGTAGGGGCTCCACTGGACACCACCAGAGCCGACAGGGGAGGTGCGGCTGCGCCTGTGGATCGGGGAGGAGTGCTACGGCGCTTTCTCGGATCGGCGGGCAGGCCGAAATCCGTGAACGACACCGCTGACCACAGCCACGCCGGCGACTACGCCCAGACCGCGACCTTCTCCACCGACGCGGACGGGCAGGCGTGGACTCCGCCCACCTGGGAGGAGATCGTCAGCACGCACAGCGGCCGCGTCTACCGACTGGCGTACCGTCTCACCGGCAATCAGCACGACGCCGAGGACCTGACGCAAGAGGTCTTCGTCCGCGTCTTCCGCTCCCTGTCCACATACACGCCGGGCACCTTCGAGGGCTGGCTGCACCGCATCACCACCAACCTCTTCCTGGACATGGTCCGCCGCAAGCAGCGCATCCGTTTCGACGCGCTCGGCGAGGACGCCGCCGAGCGGCTGCCCAGCAAGGAGCCCACGCCCCAGCAGGTCTTCAACGACGCGCACTTCGACGCCGACGTCCAGCAGGCCCTGGACACCCTCGCGCCCGAGTTCCGCGCCGCGGTCGTCCTGTGCGACATCGAAGGACTGTCGTACGAGGAGATCGCCGCGACCCTGGGCGTCAAGCTCGGCACCGTCCGGTCCCGTATCCACCGCGGCCGCTCCCAGCTGCGCAAGGCCCTCGCCCACCGCTCGCCGGAGGCGCGCGCCGAGCGCCGCTCCTTCGTGCCACGTGTGGCCGCTCTGGGGGGAGGGGGCGCGACCGCGTGAGTGGCTCCCGACCCAACCCCGCCGAAAGGCTCCTGGCAGAGCAGCACCTGGGAGACCGACTCTCCGCCCTCGTCGACGGAGAGCTCGGTCATGAGACGCGCGAGCGTGTCCTGGCCCACCTGGCGACCTGCGCCAAGTGCAAGGCCGAAGTGGACGCCCAGCGCCGACTGAAGAACGTCTTCGCGGAGGCGGCCCCGCCGCCTCCCTCCGAGAGTTTCCTGGCCCGCCTTCAGGGCCTCCCCGGGGGAGGTGACCTGGACGGCGGCGGCTCGCCGCTGGGCGGGGGAGGATTCGGCGGACTGTCCGAACGGCCCGGCAGCACCGGGGTGTTCGGGGTAAAGCGTGACCGCTTCGAGTTCGGATACGTCCCGTCGCGTGCGCACGCCCCCGGGCTCCCCGCCTCGGACGGCGGCTTCCGCACCCATCCCGTGGGCCGTCAGGACGTCGACCGCTCCGGGTCCTCCCGGATGAGGTTCGCGCTGGTCGCGGCGGGCGCGGTGTCCCTGGCGGCCATCTCGCTGGGCGGCGTCACGACGAGTGCGCCGACCGACACGGAGGCACGTGGCGGCTCGGGCGGCAGCAATGTGACGCCGGCCCGGACCCAGGGCAGCGGCAACGCGACGACACCCGAGCACCAGCGCCGCCGTGCGCTCGGCCCGCTGCTCGCGCAGGGACAGGGCCAGGGGACGCCCGACACCCCGGTGGCGCCGATCGAGGCATCGGCTCCGCTCCTGCCCGGGATGCCGGCCCAGCCCGCCGCCGACGAGGAGATCCACACCCTGACGGCGGCCGTGGTGGCCGGTGCGGCCGCCATGTCCCCCCTGATACGCCCGCTCAGCGCGACCACGCCGCTCACCCTGACCTCGTGGTCCAAGGCCCCCGAGGTCACGGCGACGCCCGACCTGCGCGCCGCACCCGTCTCCGACGCGACGTCATCCCCCTCCATCTCTCCTGGTACCGGGCGCTGACCCGGCCTCTGCGCAGCGGCCCACGAACCTGATTGAATCCGGGGTGGGCCGCGCCCTGGCCCTACGGCCGGGCGCGGGGTTCGATGAACTGCGGCCGCCGTTGACGCCGCGTGCCGGATCGGGGAGGTAGCACGGGGTCGCCGGTTTCCTGAGGGAACTTGAGCGCGACAGCGCAGAGTTGAGTAGGCATTCGGGCGCCGGGACGTTCCCGGTGGCGGCCTGCCGGGGAACCAGGGTTGGGAAGCCGGCAGACCGAGGCCGTCCGGTGTCGGCCGCGGAACGAGCGGAATTCGCGGGCCGAACGGAATGGCCGCCCGTCGGCTGGGTGCCCGGCCGCGCTCCCGTCGGGTCCCTTCGGATACGGCGGCGAGCGAAGCGTCCTACTCGGAGCATCGGTCAGCAGCGAGTAGGAAGCAGAGCATGAACGAGGGGAAGCCCACGAAGGCGAAGTGGTGGAACCGCCCCCGGCCGCAGGAGACCTCGGCCCGGGCGGAGGACACCGAGCCGACGCCGGACGAGACGACCGGGGCGGGGACGCCGGGCGCATCGGACGCGGCGAGCCACCAGGCACCGGGACCGACCGGTGGGCCGGGCCTCGGCGGCGACACTGACGGCGACTTCGAACTGGCGCGGCCCGCTGCGCGGGCGGCCGACGCCGGGCTGTCGGCCGAGGGTGACCCCGGGACTGACACGGGGGGCGGCACCGGGGGTGACTTCGAACTGGCGCGGCCCGGTGCGGGCGGCGCCAGCGGTGGCGAGGTGCCTTCGGGCGGGGGTGACTTCGAGCTTCCTCGGCCTGCTGCAAGCGGTGGCGCGGCTCGTCGTGACGCGGCTTCCGCTGAGGGCGACTTCGAGCTGGCGCGACCTGCGGCGGTATCTGCGGCTGGACCGTCGGCGGGTGACGCGGGCGAGGCTGCCGGTGCGGGTGCCGGGACCGGCGACGACGCCCGGGTTGCCGCTGCCCCGGTGGAGCCTGCCGACGCACGCCCCAAGCCCCTGCACGACCCCGACCCCTACAGCACCCCGCCCTATGGCGAGCCCGGCCCCTGGGCGCCCGCTCCGCCGGTCCAGCACCCGGCGACCACGCCCACGCACGGGACGGCCGTACCGAGCGGACACGGCACGCCGGCGCCACCGTTGACCCCGGCCCCGGCCCTGGCCGCCGCCGCAACTGCTCCGGCACTGAACCCGGCTCCCGACACTTCCATCCCGACCCCGGCGTCCGGCCTTCCCGCAGCCCCGGCTCCGGCTCCCGGCGTTCCCGCTCCGGCTCCGGCTCCGGCCTCGGCCCCCGGTGTCCCCATCCAGCCCCCGGCCCCCGGCGTTCCAGCCCCAGTCCCAGCCCCGACCGCGACCCCCACCATCCCCACCCAGCCGGCACCCCCAGCAGCCGACACGTTCCCCCAGGCCCCCCAGCCCCCCGGCACCCCCACTCACGCCACTCCCACCCCCGACACCCCCACCCAGACAGCCCCCGCCTACGCAGACACCCCACCCCCCGCCAACCCCTGGCAGAACTACGACCCCTGGGCCTCCACCCCCCACCCCGCCGCCCCCTTCCAGCAGAACGGTGCCGCTGTCGTCACCGAGGAGCAGCGGCGCAAGCGGGGCAGGAAGGTGATCCTGGTCGGGGTGCTGCTGATCGCGCTCGTGTCCGGCGGCGTCGGCGGGGTCGTGGGGGCGTATCTCGAACGCAACGGTGGTGTGGGGGACGTGGAGCTGCCGCAGGCTCAGGCGGAGCCCACCGGGCGGGCGCCGGGCAGTGTCGCCGGGATCGCCGCCCGCGCCCTGCCCAGTGTCGTGACGCTGCATGTGAGCGGGAGCGAGGCGCAGGGCACCGGGACCGGGTTCGTGCTCGACGACCGCGGTCACATCCTCACCAACAACCATGTCGTGGAACCCGCCGGGAAGGACGGCGAGATATCGGTGACCTTCCACAGCGGGGACACCGCCAAGGCCACCGTCGTAGGACGTGACAGCGGCTACGACCTGGCGGTCGTCAAGGTCACCGGCGTCAGCGGCCTCAAGCCCCTGCCGCTGGGCAACTCCGACAACGTCCAGGTCGGTGACCCCGTCGTCGCCATCGGCGCCCCGTACGACCTGGAAGGCACCGTCACCGCCGGCATCATCAGCGCCAAGGAGCGGCCCATCACGGCCGGCGGCGAGGGCGGGGACGGGAGCGACGTGTCGTACGTGGACGCGCTGCAGACCGACGCCCCCATCAACCCCGGCAACTCCGGCGGCCCGCTCCTCGACGCCCGGGCCCGGGTCGTCGGCATCAACTCCGCCATCCGTTCGGCCGACAGCGGCTCCGACCTCGACAGCGGCCAGTCCGGCTCCATCGGCCTCGGCTTCGCCATCCCGGTCAACCAGGCCAAGCGCGTCGCCGAGGAGCTGATCAACACCGGCAAGGCCACCCATCCGGTCATCGGCGTCACCCTCGACATGGACTACAGCGGCGACGGAGCCCGCGTGGGCACCAAGGGCAGCGACGGCGGCTCCGCGGTCACGCGGGGCGGGCCCGGCGACAAGGCCGGCATCAAGCAGGGCGACATCATCACCGCGGTCGACGGCCAGCGCGTCCACTCCGGTGAGGAACTCATCGTCAAGACACGCGCCCACCGCCCCGGCGACCACCTGAAGCTCACCCTGGAGCGGGGTGGCAAGGAGATCACGATCTCGCTGACGCTCGGCTCGGCGGGCGGCGGCTGAGACTCACACAAAGCTCACAGTGCAAACCCCGACACGGCCCCGTAGGGGCCCTGACAAGGCAAACAACCCGGAAAACCGCATGCCCACCCGCATTCGGAGGCCTCGGGACAGTACCGGTCACAGCGGATCGCCGGGTACCGTGGATCCGACCGAGGACATCGCAAGGAGCTTCAGGTGTTCAATGACATAGGACCTCTTGAGCTGGTGGCGCTCGTCGTCCTCGCCGTGCTCGTCTTCGGTCCGGACAAGCTCCCGAAGCTCATCCAGGACGTCACACGGACGATTCGCAAGATCCGTGAGTTCTCGGAGGGAGCCAAGCAGGACATCCGGCAGGAACTCGGGCCGGAGTTCAAGGACTTCGAGTTCGAGGACCTCAACCCCAAGACGTTCATCCGCAAGCAGCTGGACAACGACGAACTGGGGCTCAAGGAGATCCGCAACGGCTTCGACATGAAGAAGGAAATGGCCGAGGTCACCGACGCCGTCCACGGCCGTGAGCCGGAGTCGTCGACGTCCGGCTCGTCCACTTCGTCTTCTTCGTCCGCCTCGGGTTCCTCCGGCGGCACCATCGACATGACGAAGAAGCCCGAGAATCCTCGGGACGACCGCCCGCCCTTCGACGCGGACGCCACCTGAGCCGTACGAAAGCCGTACGAACACACGGGCGGAACACCGCTCGTACGTGACGCTTCTCATACTCCGCCCGGGTCGCACACGGCCTGAACCCGCTCCCCGCGCGCCTCGCGCGCCGGGCGCTTTCCATACTGCTCGTAGTGGTGTGGTTATGCTGCCGAGTTGTTGTGCGGACCGGACGAGTACGCCCGAAGGGGGGCGGGCCGGGCCGGTCCGTCGAGAGCGAGGAGGCGTCCGGGCACATGGAGACGACGAGTCAGACGACGAGTCGGGCAGTCGCGCAGGCGCCGGCCGCGGAGAGCGGACAGCAGGTCCCCTCCGCCCGGCGCACGGTGGACGGCTACCTGTTGGCGCCCTTCCCGTGGTACGGCCTCGACGAGGCCTTCACGGGGCCGCGCTGGCTGATGCAGGTCGGCATGGCGGCCGACGGGGCCGTGGAACACGGGTCGATCGGGCACGGTGACGAGCCCTCCGTACGGAACGAGGCGTCGGAGGACCGGGAGAAGTTCGCGGTCGTGGTGACCGTCGCGGCTAATCCGTCGCGGAGAAGCGCCGACGGTACGGGGCTGCTGGAGGCGACGTCGGTTTCCTCGGCGGCGTGGCTCGCGGGAGTGGGGCTGCTGTCGTTCACCTGGCCCGGGCAGATGGATCACTCGCTGCGGGACGACTGGCTGGAGCAGCAGACAGAGACGGCGTGGGCCTTGGCCGACGATCTCGACGGGCCGGCCTGGTCGACGCTGTCCCTGCCCGTGGACGGGGTGCCCACGCCCTTCCACTACCGGGAGTCCGAGTTCGGCTGGGTGCTCGCCGGATCCACTCAGGAGGGGGTGCACGTGGGGGCGTACGGGAGAGGTATGAGCGCGTACGGCCTTGCTTTCGCCATGATCAAGGACATCGCCGCGTATGCCTAGCCGGCGGGGCTGAGCCGGAACATGGGGCGCCGTTGGGATTCGGCGCCCCTTCGCCGCAGGGCTCGCCTCGGGGCGGCTAGAACTTGTTCTTCGGAGTGATCCCCAGAGACAGCCCCGAAAGGCCCCGCTGACGGCCGCCCAGCTTGCCGGCGATCGCCCGCAGTGCCGAGCCCGCCGGGCTGTCCGGGTCCGTCAGGACCACCGGCTTGCCCTCGTCGCCGCCCTCGCGGAGGCGGACGTCGATCGGGATGTTGCCCAGCACGGGGACGTTCGCGCCCGTCGTGCGGGTGAGGCCGTCGGCGACCACCTGGCCGCCGCCCGTGCCGAAGACGTCGACCATCTCGTCGCAGTGCGGGCAGGGCAGGCCCGACATGTTCTCGACCACGCCGACGATCTTCTGGTGGGTCTGTACGGCGATGGAGCCGGCCCGCTCGGCGACCTCGGCGGCGGCCTGCTGCGGGGTCGTCACGACCAGGATCTCGGCGTTCGGGACCAGCTGGGCGACGGAGATCGCGATGTCACCCGTGCCGGGCGGCAGGTCCAGGAGCAGGACGTCCAGGTCGCCCCAGTACACGTCCGCCAGGAACTGCTGGAGCGCGCGGTGCAGCATCGGGCCGCGCCAGACGACGGGGGCGTTGCCCGGTGTGAACATGCCGATGGAGATCACCTTCACGCCATTCGCGGACGGCGGCATGATCATGTTCTCGACCTGGGTCGGACGCCCGTCCGCACCCAGCATGCGCGGCACGCTGTGGCCGTAGATGTCGGCGTCGACCACGCCCACCTTCAGGCCGTCGGCGGCCATCGCCGCCGCCAGGTTGACGGTGACGGACGACTTGCCGACGCCGCCCTTGCCGGAGGCGACCGCGTAGACGCGGGTCAGCGAGCCGGGCTTGGCGAAGGGGACCTCGCGCTCGGCGGTGCCGCCGCGCAGGGCGTTCGCCAGCTCCTTGCGCTGCTCGTCGCTCATCACGTCGAGCGTGACGTCGACGCGGGTGACGCCCTCGACCGCGGAGACCGCGTCCGTCACACGCTGCGTGATCGTCTCGCGCATCGGGCAGCCGGAGACCGTCAGGTACACGGTGACCGCGACCGCTCCGTCCGCACCGATCTCCACCGACTTGACCATCCCGAGTTCCGTGATGGGGCGGTTGATCTCGGGGTCGTTCACCGTCGCCAGTGCTTCGCGCACCGCGTCTTCCGTAGCCATAAGGACGATGGTACGGCGCTGTAGCCATGCCCCGGAAAGCCTGTCAGCGGTCGTCTACGTCACGTCCGCGCGACCGATCTGCCGGGAATACCCCGTGCTCGCGGTGACCGTCGCGGTGACCGTTGTGCCGTTCCTCCAGCTCCTTCAGCACATCCTGCAGCTCCGAGCGCATCCAGTCGCGGGTGGCGACCTCCCCGAGCCCGATGCGCAGCGCCGCGATCTCGCGGGTCAGGTACTCGGTGTCGGCGATGGACCGCTCGTTCTGCCGGCGGTCCTGTTCGAGATTGACGCGGTCGCGGTCGTCCTGCCGGTTCTGCGCGAGCAGGATCAGCGGGGCGGCGTAGGAGGCCTGCAGGGACAGGACCAGGGTGAGGAAGATGAACGGGTACTCGTCCCAGCGCAGGTCGGTCGGTGCGGCGATGTTCCACAGCACCCACACGACGATCACGACCGTCATCCAGACGAGGAACCGCCCGGTGCCGATGAAGCGGGCGACGCGCTCCGAGAGCCGTCCGAAGGCCTCCGGGTCCCACTCGGGCAGGATCCGGCGCCGCGGCGGACGGGGCTGGTCGAGGCGGGTGCGAGGCCCCCGGGTGGCCGCGGTCGCGCCCGACACGACGCGCTCGCGTCCGCCTTCGCGCTCAGGAGCCATGGGGGGCCACCCCTTCGCCCTCGTCCAGGTGGAACTCCGTCTCCCGCCAGTCCTCGGGCAGCAGGTGGTCCAGTACGTCGTCCACGGTCACCGCGCCCAGCAGCGACCCGGACTCGTCGACGACGGGCGCCGCGACCATGTCGTACGTCGCGAAGAACCCGGCGACGACCGGCAGCGCGGCATCCGGCTCCAGGGCTTCGAGGGCCTCGTCGAGCAGCGAGCTGACCAGGGTGTACGGCGGGTCGCGCAGCAGGCGCTGGAAGTGGACCGTACCGAGGTACTTGCCGGTCGGCGTCTCGTCGGGCGGGCGGCAGACATAGACCTGGGCGGCGAGGGCGGGGGAGAGGTCGGGGTTGCGGACGCGGGCGAGGGCGTCGGCGACGGTGGCGTCGGGGCGCAGGATGATCGGCTCGGTGGTCATCAGACCGCCCGCCGTGTGCTCCTCGTAGGCCATCAGACGGCGCATGTCGGCGGCGTCGGCGGGCTGCATCAGGCTCAGCAGCCGCTCCTGCTCGTCCGTCGGGAGCTCGCCGAGCAGGTCGGCCGCGTCGTCCGGGTCCATGGCCTCCAGGACGTCGGCGGCGCGCTCCTCCTTCAGCTTGCCGAGGATCTCGATCTGGTCGTCCTCCGGGAGCTCTTCGAGTACGTCGGCGAGGCGGTCGTCGTCCAGGGCGGCGGCGACCTCGGCGCGCCGCTTGGGGGAGAGGTGGTGCAGGACGTTCGCGAGGTCGGCGGGGCGCAGCTGTTCGAAGGTGGCGAGGAGGCTCTCGGCGCCCTGCCCCTGCTCCTCCAGGGAGAACCCGGTGACGGCGGACCACTCGACGGTCAGTGACTCGCCCTTGGCCCGCCGGAAGGCGCCGCTCCTGCCGCCCTTGCGTACGAACACCTTGTCGATCTCCCAGTCCCGGCGGGCCGGCAGCTGTCCGACCGACAGATCGAGGACGGTGACCTCCTCGCCGGTCTCCACCAGGGTGACGCGGCGGTCGAGCAGCTCGCCGAAGACGAGGCGCTCGGTGGGGCGCTGCTCGAAGCGGCGTACGTTGAGCACACCGGTGGTGATGACCTGGCCGGACTCGATGCTGGTCACCCTGGTCATGGGCAGGAAGATGCGGCGCCGGGTGCTGAGTTCGACGACCAGGCCGAGCAGCCTCGGGGGGCGCCGGCCGACGCGCAGCATGACGACCAGATCGCGGACGCGGCCCACCTGGTCGCCGTTCGGGTCGAACGCGGCGACGCCGGCGAGGTGCGAGACGAAGATCCGGGGAGCGCCGGCTGCCATGGCTGAGGCTCCTTTGCGTGCGGGTGCGGTGTGGCCGTACTGCCGTGTTGCTGGTGCGGTTCCGCGGACTGTGCCGCATTTCCGAATTGCCCGCTCGGGTGGGCTTCAGGCTAGCCCGTCCGGATCCGATATGCCCTGGTGAGCGGTCCGGACGGACTGGCTCCGCCGGGGCCGTGCGGCCCGGGTACGCTGACGCCGCTCACGTCACTCGACAGAAAGGCAGTCCCACCTGTGACTGCGATTCCCCAGGGTCGTACTCGCCGGGCCGCGCTCGTGAGCGCCATCTGCGCCCTGGTCGTGTCGGGGACGGGGCTGACGGGATGCAGCGAGGACCCCGACGAGGGCACCAACGGGGTCGGCAAGCTGCCGGCCGCCGAGATCCAGCGCAAGTCCCGTGCGGCGGCCGACTCCGCGACGGCGGTGCGGCTGTCCGGGAGCGTGGCGACCAGCGGGCGCACCTACAGACTCGACATGCGGCTGAAGGCCGACGGCGCGACGGGGTCGGTCACCGCGCAGGGGGCGACGTTCCAGCTGCTGCGGATCGGTGAGCAGCTGTATCTGAAGGCGGACGCCGGCTTCTGGAACGGCGCGGACGGGGCGGGCGGCGGCAAGGCGGACGCGGCGGCCGCGGACAAGCTGGGCGGCAAGTTCGTGCGGGTGCCGCAGGGCGATCCGTCGTACAAGAAGTTCAGCGGCTTCACGGAGAAGGACGTGCTCCTCGACGGCCTGCTGACCCTGCACGGCACCCTGGCCACCGACGGCCACCACGAGCAGGCGGGCACCCGCACCATCCGCATCACCGGCGACAAGGGCTCCGGCGGCACCCTCGACGTCTCCCTGGAGGGCACCCCCTACCCCCTCAGCCTGACCCGGGCGGGCGGCGCGGGCACGCTGACCTTCGGGTCCTGGGGCGAGGACTTCGCCCTGGAGAAGCCGGGCAAGGACGACACGGTGGACTACGGCAAGCAGCTGCCGACGTCGTGACCGGCCGGGCCGTGACCGGCTAGCGGCGCCGCTTCTTTTTCTTCAGCAGCAGCCGCGGGAGCCCCGCGGGGATCGGCTGGCGGGTCGTCGCCGGGGAGGGCAGCGGCGCCTCGGCCAGGGAGCCGTCCGGCAGTGCGGCGGTGCTGCCCGTCGGTTCCAGGCGCAGCACCCGGCACTCGCGGGCCCAGCGGGCCGGCATGGCCTCGCCGTCGGGGGCGTTGAGGCGCTTGCCCTTCAGCTCGGCGACCGTCGCCTCCCACTGCTCGGTGCCGGAGCCGAGCTCCACGACCTTCGCCGACCAGGAGACCAGCCGGCCGCCCTTGTCCTTGCTGCGGACCGTCACCTCGGCCCCGGCCCCGTCGGCCAGCCCCGCCAGCGGCTGCTCGCCCGGGCCGTCGCCCACGACACACGCGGCACCCTCGTGCCACACATGCCACAGGGCACGGGCCGGGTGACCGGGCCCCTTGACCCAGATGAGGCCGGACTTCTTGGTGGCCTCCTCGACGAGGGCCTGGTCGAGCAGCTCGCTTGTCATGGCCCAAGCCTATCCAGCCGGGTCCGGGCCGGTCAGAGCCATCCGTTGCGCTTGAGCGTGCGGTGGATGCCCAGACAGATGGCGACCGTGACGCTCATGATCACCGGGTAGCCGTACTTCCAGTGCGTCTCGGGCATGTAGTCGAAGTTCATGCCGTACACACCGCAGACCATCGTCGGTACGGCGATGATCGCGGCCCACGAGGTGATCTTCCGCATGTCCTCGTTCTGCGCGACGGACGCCTGCGCGAGGTTGGCCTGGAGGATCGAGTTGAGGAGCTCGTCGAAGCCGACGACCTGTTCGTGCACGCGCGCGACATGGTCGGCGACGTCGCGGAAGTACTTCTGGATGTCCGGGTCGATCAGCCGCATCGGCCGCTCGCTCAGCAGCTGCATGGGCCGCAGCAGCGGCGCCACGGCGCGCTTGAACTCCAGGACCTCGCGCTTGAGTTGGTAGATCCGCCCCGCGTCCGTACCGCGCGGCGAGCCCTTGCGCCCCGGCGAGAAGACCTCGGTCTCCACCTCGTCGATGTCGTCCTGCACGGCGTCGGCGACCGCGACGTACCCGTCGACGACATGGTCGGCGATCGCGTGCAGCACGGCCGACGGGCCCTTGGCGAGCAGCTCCGGGTCGTCCTGCAGCCGGTGCCTGAGGGCCCGCAGCGAGCCCTGTCCGCCGTGCCGGACGGTGATGAAGAAGTCCCGTCCGGTGAAGCACATGACCTCGCCGGTCTCGACGATCTCGCTGTTGGCGGTGAGTTCGTCGTGCTCGACGTAGTGGATGGTCTTGAAGACGGTGAACAGGGAGTCGTCGTAGCGCTCCAGCTTCGGCCGCTGGTGGGCCTGGACGGCGTCCTCCACGGCCAGCGGGTGCAGCCCGAACTCACCGGCGATACCGGAGAATTCGGCCTCGGTCGGCTCGTGCAGACCGATCCACACGAACCCGCCGTCCCGCCGCACCTGGCGCATCGCCTCGTGCGGGGTCAGCGGCTTCGGGGTCTCGACCCGGGCGCCGTGCCGGTAGACGGCGCAGTCGACGACGGCCGAGGGCGTCCCGGGGTCGCGGGTGGTGTCGTAGGCGCCGTTGTCCTTGCGCAGCGAGACGCGGGACGGGCGGACCACGGCACGCAGATCGCGGATCATCGACATGAGCAGGCTCCTTCGCAACGGGCAACGAAGCGGGTAGGGCCACAGCTCGGCTGGAACTGCCCGGAATGGGGACGTCCTGACCTCAGGATGTTTGGCACGTCCACAAAGCGGGGAGCACCGCACCGTTGCGGTGGTGGGCTTCGTTGCTGATTCAGATCGGACCGATCAGGCAAAGCGAAACGAAGTGCTCTTCCGTGGGAGGACGCGAGCGTGAAAGGACGGCGGTCAGCCGGAGCGGAACAGCCGGATCAGCTACATCAGCGGCGGGAAGAGCGAGTGGTACTGCACGGTCGACTTCGATCCATGACAGCCCCACCTCCTCCGGCCGGTCCCTCGTGAGGGACGTTCCATACCCCGTATAGGGGTTCCCCGTAGGGGAGTTTTCAACAGCGTCGGGACTCGATCGCGACGCTTCTGCGTGCTGCCCCGAACACCGGGCAAGAGTATCAGCCGACTGAAGTGTCAAGGCGCTGCTTTGCCCGGTACTGACGAGTTCTATGCTCGCGGCATGGCTGATGTTCTTCCTCTGGTCGAAGCCCGGTTGCGCACCGCGCTGGGCGAACCGGACGCTCGCGCGGCGGTCACCTTCCTCGGTACGGACCGCATGGAGGTGCTCCGTTTCCAGGACGGGGACATCGTCCGCTACGCCACGCTCGGCATGTCCGCGCAGCCCATGGGCGACCCCACGGCGATGGTCGCCGACCCGGTCAAGGGCCCCCGCGCGGAGCTGCTCCTCTCGGTCCGCCCGGGCCCGGCCGACACCGACAAGGTGCTCCGCCCGCTCGCCGTACTCGCCGCTTCCCCGCAGGTCGAGGGCGTGATCGTGGCCCCCGGCGCCTCCCTCGACGTCGGTGAGCCGCTGTGGCCCGGCGCCCCGTTCACCTCGGTCCTGGTGGCCGAACCGGGCGGCCTGGTCGAGGACCTGGAGCTCGACGAGCCCCTCGACCCGGTCCGCTTCCTGCCCCTGCTGCCGATGACCCCGAACGAGGCCGCCTGGAAGCGCGTCCACGGCGCCCAGGCCCTCCAGGAACGCTGGCTCACGAACGGGACGGACCTCCGGGACCCCGCCCGCACCTCCGTCCCGCTGGGGTGAGGAACCTCACCAACCGGTGGCCGAAAACCGTCAGTTGGCGAACACGGTGACACTGTCCTCGACCGCGTGCTTCGTCATCTGCTCCTCGGCGTCGTGGGCGAGCTCGTTCCGTCGTACGGCGACCACGAGCGCGCCCGCCACCGCCGTGACCGCCGCCACCACGAACGGCAGGCGGACGCTGCCGGTCCACTCCTCGATCCTCGGCGCGAAGAAGGGCGCGGCGGCCGCCGCGAACCAGCGCACGAAGTTGTAGCCCGCGCTCGCCACGGGGCGCGGCGCGTCCGATACGCCGAGCGCCAGCTCCGTGTAGACGGTGTTGTTCACGCCGATGACCGCGCCGGACAGGATCGTGCAGACGACGGCGGTGGCGTGGTCGCCGTACCCGAGGACCAGTACGTCCACGGCGAGCAGCACCAGCGACCCGCCCAGCACCTTGAGCGAACCGAACCGCTCCTGCATACGCGGTGCCACGATCACCGAGAACACGGCGAGCAGCACACCCCAGGCGAAGAACACCGCGCCCGACCGGTACGGGCTCATGTCCAGCACGAACGGCGTGAAGGCCAGCACGGTGAAGAACGTGTAGTTGTAGAAGAACGCCGAGACCGCCGCCGACGCCAGACCGCCGTGGCCGAGCGCCCTGATCGGGTCCAGCAGCGAGGTCTTGCGGGCCGGCTTCGGCTGCTCCTTCAGGAACACCGCGATGCACAGGAACCCGACGGCCATCAGGAAGGCCGTACCGAAGAACGGGTAGCGCCAGCTGGCGTCCCCGAGCAGCGCGCCCAGCAGCGGGCCGCAGGCCATGCCGAGGCCGAGGGCGGACTCGTACAGCAGGATCGCCGCCGCGCTGCCTCCCGCCGCCGCGCCGACGATGACGGCGAGGGCGGTGGAGACGAAGAGCGCGTTGCCGAGTCCCCAGCCCGCCCGGAAGCCGACCAGTTCGCCGACCGAGCCGGACGTGCCCGCGAGCCCGGCGAAGACGACCACGAACGCGAGGCCGAGCAGCAGGGTCGCGCGGCCGCCGATCCGGCTGGAGACGAAGCCGGTGAGCAGCATCGCGACGGCGGTGATGAGGAAGTACGAGGTGAAGAGCAGGGAGACCTGGCCGGGTGTGGCGTGCAGGCCGCCGGCGATGGACGGCAGGATCGGGTCGACGAGTCCGATGCCCATGAAGGCGACGACGGACGCGCCGGCGGTCGCCCACACGGCCTTCGGCTGCCGCAGCAGAGGTGTAGATGGCATATACACACATTAAGTTAGGTAGGCTAAATAATGCAAAGGGCATCCGGTTGCCCCGGTGAGCGGGTTCCGCCCGGACGGGTGATCGTCCTTGACGTGACGCATCAGGGGTAGGACCGTGGGGCCCTATGAGGGGCGAACCCAGTTGCCCGAAGTGTGGTGGCCGGGTCAGGGCTCCCGGACTATTCGCCGACACCTGGCAATGCGATGTGCACGGCACCGTTCATCCGGTGCAGCCCGTGATCCCGCCCAGCGTCGAGGCCCTCAGTGTCGTGGTGCATCGCACCCAGGTGCCGGTGTGGATGCCGTGGCCGCTGCCGATCGGCTGGCTGTTCACGGGGGTCGCCAGCGCCGGCGACGACCGCAGCGGTGGCCGCGCGACCGCCGTGGCCTGCTCCGGGCCCGGACCGCTCGGCGGCATGGGCGAGATGATCCTGGTCGCCGAGGAACTCGGCGTCGGCCTCGGCGCGCGGTACGCCGGCATCGACGGCCCGGACCCGGGGCCGTATCTGAACGTCGAGAAGCCGCCCCAGGCCAAGGTCCTCGCCGCCGGGCGCCCGACTCCGCTCTGGCATGTGTCGGGCACACCCGACGACCGTGCCGTGTTCGCGGGGGAGGCGCTCGGGATGTGGCTGTGGGCGGTCATGTGGCCCGAGCAGTCCGGGCTGTTGATGTACGACGAGCTGGTGCTGACGGATCTGCGGGATGCGGGGGCCGAGGTGGATCTGGTGCCGTGCGGAGCGTTGTCGCCGCGCTTGCTTGAGCCGTAGCGCCCACGGGGGGTGGGGTTGCTCTTGAGGGGCGGCTGCGGATCGTCGGTGGTTGCTCGCGCAGTTCCCCGCGCCCCTGAGGTGGGTGGGTGTAGGGGTCTCTCATGCTGTGCGGGTGTGACAAGAGACTGTTGAAAATGCGGTTATCCTTGAGCGGCCCCTTCCGTATCGTCCCGTCTGGAGTTCGCGTCGTGCGTATCGATCTGCACACCCACTCCACCGCTTCCGACGGTACGGACACGCCGGGCGAGCTGGTGCGCAATGCCGCTGCCGCCGGGCTGGACGTCGTGGCGCTCACCGATCACGACACCACGCGTGGATATGCCGAGGCCGTCGCCGCGCTGCCGGAGGGGCTGACGCTCGTCACCGGGGCCGAACTGTCCTGTCGTATCGACGGCGTCAGCATGCACATGCTGGCCTACCTGTTCGACCCGGAGGAGCCGGCGCTGCTCGCCGAGCGGGAGCTGGTGCGGGACGACCGGGTGCCCCGGGCCCAGGGCATGGTCGCCAAGCTCAACGCGCTGGGCGTGCCCGTCACCTGGGAGCAGGTGCTGCGGATCGCCGGTGACGGCTCGGTCGGGCGGCCGCATGTCGCCTCCGCGCTGGTCGAGCTCGGGGTCGTGCCGACCGTGGGCGACGCCTTCACCGAGGACTGGCTGGCCGACGGCGGGCGGGCCTACGTGGAGAAGCACGAGACCGACCCGTTCGAGGCGATCCGGCTGGTCAAGGCCGCGGGCGGGGTGACCGTGTTCGCCCATCCCGCCGCGAGCAAGCGGGGCCGTACCGTGCCGGAGTCCGCGATCGCCGAGATGGCCGCGGCCGGGCTCGACGGCATCGAGGTCGACCACATGGACCACGACCCCGACACCCGCGCGCGGCTGCGCGGGCTCGCGAAGGAGTTCGGGCTGCTGGCGACGGGGTCCAGTGACTACCACGGCAGCCGCAAGACCTGCGTGCTCGGCGAGTACACGACGGATCCCGAGGTGTACGGCGAGATCACACGGCGGGCGACCGGGGCGTTCCCGGTGCCGGGGACCGGCGGGGCCTGACAGTCAGCTCTCCGTCACCCCCGTACGTATCCGCACTTCTTCTCGCAAGGCCCCATCAGTCATGTTCGACGTCGCCGTCTTCGGCTCCCTTTTCCTGACCCTCTTCGTCATCATGGATCCCCCCGGGATCACCCCGATCTTCCTCGCCCTGACCGCCGGCCGCCCCGGCAAGGTGCAGAAGCGGATGGCCTTCCAGGCCGTCTGTGTGGCGGGCGGTGTGATCACGGTCTTCGGGCTCCTCGGCCACCAGATCCTCAACTATCTGCACGTCTCCGTCCCGGCGCTGATGATCGCGGGCGGGCTGCTGCTTCTGCTGATCGCGCTCGACCTGCTCACCGGCAAGACGGACGAGCCGAAGCAGACCAAGGACGTCAACGTCGCCCTCGTACCGCTGGGCATGCCGCTGCTGGCCGGGCCGGGCGCCATCGTGTCCGTCATCCTCGCCGTGCAGAAGGCCGACAGCGCGGCCATGCAGGTGTCGGTGTGGGCGGCGATCCTCGCCATCCATGTCGTCCTGTGGCTCGTGATGCGGTACTCGCTGCTGATCATCCGGGTGATCAAGGACGGCGGCGTGGTCCTGGTGACACGGCTCGCCGGCATGATGCTGTCGGCGATCGCGGTGCAGCAGATCATCAACGGCGTCACGCAGGTGATCCAGGGCGCCTGAGCAGGCAGTATGCGCGAAGCCCCCGTACGGCATGTGCCGTACGGGGGCTTCGAAGCTTCTGCGGTGATCCGCGTCTGTTATGAGGCCGTGGTCTCGGCCGGTCGGATCCACAGCCGCTGTCCGATCGCGGCGGCCTGCTGAACGATCCGGTTGACGGAGGCGGCGTCCACGACGGTGCTGTCCACGGGTGTGCCGTCGACCTCGTCGAGTCGCATGATTTCGAAGCGCATGGCTTCTCCCTTCGTCTGGTCATCCTCCTGAGGAGAACTACTTGGTTACACATGGAGTCAACGGGCCGCGTGTTACAAACATTCCCTACGCTAAAGAAATTTTTCGAACGACTAACTACTGACCGGTAAGTGGTTGCTGAGGGATCAAGGTGAGACTGACCGGGACCGGTTGTGTTCGCAGCGTGACCGCCGGGACAATGGAGGCGATGAACGACGACCTCGCGGCGCTCGCCGCCCGCATCGACCACACCAACGAGCTGCTGCAACGCATGCTCGCCGAGGTGGCGAAGACGCCCTCCACCCACGCGATCTTCGTCGACGCGGGCTACCTCTACGCCGCCGCGGGACGGCTGGTCGCCGGGACCGAGGACCGCCGCGCCTTCGACCTGGACGCCGAGGGGCTGATCGAGGCGCTGATCGACCGGGCGCGCACGATCTTCGCGGACAGCAGGCTGCTGCGGGTCTACTGGTACGACGGTGCGCGGCGCCGTATCCACACGGCGGAGCAGCAGTCGATCGCCGAGCTCCCCGATGTGAAGGTGCGGCTGGGCAACCTCAACGCCAACAACCAGCAGAAGGGCGTCGACTCGCTGATCCGGACCGACCTGGAGTCCCTGGCCAGACACCGCGCCATCAGCGACGCGGCACTGCTCGGCGGCGACGAGGACCTGGTGTCGGCGGTCGAGGCGGCGCAGGGCTACGGCGCCCGTGTGCACCTGTGGGGCATCGAGGCACCGGAGGGCCGCAACCAGGCCGAGCCCCTGCTCTGGGAGGTCGACAGCCAGCGCACCTTCGACCTCGAATTCTTCAAGCCGTACGTCTCCCGGCGCACCGCCGCCGCATACGAGGCGGCGGGGGCCCGGCCGACGCGGGAGGACGTCCGGTTCGTCGGCGCGCAGATCGCGGCGAAGTGGCTCGCGGCGCGCGGGCGGGAGTCACTCGTCGAGCTGCTGCCCGGGCACCCCTACCTCCCCGGGTCGGTCGACCAGGATCTGCTGGTGGAGGCGGAGGGGCTGCTGCAGTACTCGCTTCGCGGGCAGGCCGATCTGCGGCGGGCGTTGCGGGACGGGTTCTGGGAGCATCTGCAGGCGCAGTACTAGCCGGCGGTACTGGGAGGTACAAGGCGGTACTGGGCGGTCCTAGTCGTTACTGGGTGGTGCTTGGTCGGCAGCGCCGGTCGGGGGTGGGCCGGCCGGGCCCTCGGTGTCCTCGACGCTGTCCCAGAAGTCGGCGACGGCCTGGGCGGTGGGCAGCGGCTGGTCGGCGTTGGGGGAGTGCTCGGCGCCGGGGATGACCGTGCGGCGGGCCTTCAGCCGTGCCGCCATGTCGTCCAGGACCGGGACCGGCCAGGTGTCGTCGCTGGCGCCCGACAGGACGTGGAACGGCAGCGGGAGAGCGGCGAGTTCGTCGACGAGGTCCGGCTCCGTGGTCAACTGGCGCCCCGTGGCCAGGAGTTGAGCGGGCTTCGTGCCGAGCCAGCGCCGCCGCAGCAGTTCCTCGCCACCGATGCCGCGTGCCGGGCCGCCGACCTCCTCGGGCGGGCCCATGGCGCGGATCGCCTCCCAGGTCTCGGCCATCGTCATCACCGCGAGCGCGTCCCTCAGCAGCTTCACGCGCTGCTGCTGGGAGTCGGAGATCTGGGCGGGGCCCGACGCCATGAGGGTGAGCGACCGGAACGGCGTGTGGTCGAGCAGCACGGCCGCACGGGCGATCTGGCCGCCCAGGGAGTGACCGAAGAGATGGAGCGGGGCGTCGCCGGCGCCGAGCGCCGCCGCCTGCGCGAGGACGTCCCTGGCCAACTCACCCCGAGCGTACGCGGATTCGTCGTCCTCCGGGCCGTCCGACTCGTGCTGTCCGCGCCCGTCCACGGCGACGGTGCGATAGCCACGCTCCGCCAGCGGCTCGTGCATCAAGGTGAAGTCCTCCTTGCTGCCGGTGAATCCGGGGAGCAGGAGAGCGAGGCCTCGGGGTTCGACGCCGGGTGCGGCGGGGTGGTCGACGACGGCGAACGTGCCGCGGGGGGTGTGGAGGTGGTAGGCGCGGGCGTTCGGGGGTGGGGTGAAGGCGGGTTGGGAGGTCACGGGGGGAGGGTAGCGGGTGGGGGTTTGGAGTGGGGCGGCGAGTGGGGGTGGGAGGGCGGCCGGGGGCTGCGGGGGCCGGGGCTGGGGGCTGGGGGCGGTGCCTGGGGTGGGCCTGGCTCTGGCCTCGGTCGTGCATGCGGGGCGGCCTGGGTGCGTCGGGCGGTACCTGTCCGTGGGGCGCGCGGGGCGGGTTGAGTGGGGGCGGTGCCTGTCTGTGGTGCACGCCGGGCGGGCTGAGTCGGTGGCCGGTGCCTGTCTGTGGTGCATGCCGGGCTCGCTGGATGTCGTGAGCCGGGCGGTGAGAGTGGCCCCGGCAACGCCGACGGCCCGGCCCCGCGTGATGCGGGACCGGGCCGTCGTACGGGAGATCAGCTCTCCGCGGGCTCCGCTGCGGCCGTCACCTTACGGGTGCGGCGCACCTTGGGCTTGGCCTCGGCCGTGCCGTCGGCGGCCTCCACGGACGCCGCGGCCTTGCGGGTGCGGCGGCGCGGCGCGGGTGCGTCGGCCGACGGCTCCTGGGTGGCCTGGGCCGGGATGTCCGCGGCCAGGGTGGCGGACGCCGCGGTCTTGCGGGTGCGGCGTGCCTTGGGCTTGGTCTCCGCGGCCTCGGTGATGCCCTCGGCCGTGTCGACGGCGGTCTCCGCGGCGGCCGTGGCCTTGCGGGTGCGCCGCGGCTTGGCCTCGGAGGCCTGCGGCTCCTGGGCGGTCGCGGCGGCCTTGCGCGTACGACGCGGCTTCGCCTCCGTGCCCTCGGCCGTGTCGACGGCGGCCTCGGCGGGCGCCGCGGTCTTGCGGGTGCGGCGGGTCTTGGGCTTGGTCTCCGCGGCCTCGGTGATGCCTTCGGCCGTCTCGACCGCAGCCTCAGCCGCAGCCGTCGCCTTGCGCGTACGGCGAGCCTTGGGCTTCGCCTCCGCAGCCTCTGCCGTGTCCACGGCAGCCTCCGCGGCGGCCGTCGCCTTGCGCGTACGGCGTGCCTTGGGCTTGGCCTCGGCGGCCTCCGGCTCCGGGGTCGGCTGGGCCGGGATGTCGGCGGCTTCGACGGTCGCCGCGGTCTTGCGGGTGCGGCGCGTCTTGGGCTTGGTCTCCGTGGCCTCCGCAGCCTCGGTGGTGCCCTCGGCCGTGTCGACCGCAGTCTCCGCGGCAGCCGCCGCCTTGCGGGTGCGGCGGCGCGGCTTGGTGGCGGGAGCCTCGTCGTCCGACGCCTGCGGAACGGCCGTGGCCGTCTCGGATGCCTTGACGGCTTCCGACGCCTGCACGGGCTCCGAAGCCTGTACGGACTCCGAGGTCGTCGTGGCCGACGAGGTCTCCGAGAGTTCCGTGGCTTCGGCCGAAGTCGCCTTCGGCTCCGCCGACTTGCGCGTACGGCGGCGGCGCGACTTGGCCGGCGTCTCCTCGGCGGTGTCCAGCGACGGGCCCTCCGCCGTCGCGACCGCTGCCTCCGCGGCGTCCGTGGACGTGGCCGTCACGGCAGCGGGCTGCTCCGCCGTTGCCCCGCCGCGGGTGCGGCGACGGCGGCGCGGGGTGCGAGGTCCGGTGACGGACTCGGCCGTGACGCTCTCTGCGGTACCGGCGGTCTCCTCCGGGGAACCGGCCGTGGGTGCCGACGTCGTGTCCAGCGCGGTCCCGCCGCGCGTACGACGGCGACGACGCGGCGTACGTGCCGAGCGCTCACGGTCCGGCGAGGACGAACGGGACTCGTCCCGGCCGCCCCGGCCACCGCGACCGCGCGCACCGCGTCCGCCGGTCTCGCCGAGGTCCTCGACCTCCTCCGCCGCCAGCCCGGCGCGGGTGCGCTCCGAGCGGGGCAGGACGCCCTTGGTGCCCGCGGGGATCTTCAGGTCCTCGAAGAGGTGCGGGGACGTGGAGTACGTCTCCGGCGGGTCGTTGAAGTTGAGCTCCAGCGCCTTGTTGATCAGCTGCCAGCGCGGGATGTCGTCCCAGTCGACCAGCGTGATCGCCGTACCCGTGTTGCCCGCGCGGCCGGTACGGCCGATGCGGTGCAGGTACGTCTTCTCCTCTTCCGGGGACTGGTAGTTGATGACGTGCGTGACACCCTCGACGTCGATGCCGCGCGCGGCGACGTCGGTGCAGACGAGGACGTCCACCTTGCCGTTGCGGAAGGCGCGCAGCGCCTGCTCGCGGGCGCCCTGGCCGAGGTCGCCGTGGACCGCGCCGGAGGCGAAACCGCGCTGCTGGAGCTGGTCGGCGAGGTCGGCCGCGGTGCGCTTCGTACGGCAGAAGACCATGGCCAGTCCCCGGCCGTCGGCCTGCAGTATGCGCGCGACCATCTCCGGCTTGTCCATGTTGTGCGCGCGGTAGACGTGCTGCGCGATGTTCGCGACGGTCACGCCCTCGTCGTCCGGCGCGGTGGCGCGGATGTGGGTGGGCTGCGACATGTAACGGCGCGCGAGGCCGATGACCGCGCCCGGCATGGTCGCCGAGAACAGCATGGTCTGGCGGCGGGCCGGCAGCATGTTGATGATCTTCTCGACGTCGGGCAGGAAGCCCAGGTCGAGCATCTCGTCGGCCTCGTCGAGGACGAGCGCCTTGATGTGCTTGAGGTTGAGCTTCTTCTGTCCCGCGAGGTCCAGCAGCCGGCCCGGGGTGCCGACGATCACGTCGACGCCCTTCTTGAGGGCCTCGACCTGCGGCTCGTAGGCCCGGCCGCCGTAGATGGCGAGAACACGGACGTTACGCACCTTGCCCGCGGTCAGCAGGTCGTTGGTGACCTGCGTGCACAGCTCGCGCGTGGGGACGACGACGAGCGCCTGCGGGGCGTCGGTGAGGGCCTCGGGCTGCGCGCGGCCGGCCTCCACGTCGGCGGGGACGGTGACGCGCTCCAGGAGCGGGAGACCGAAGCCCAGCGTCTTGCCGGTGCCGGTCTTGGCCTGGCCGATGACGTCCGTGCCGGAGAGGGCGACGGGGAGGGTCATCTCCTGGATGGGGAAGGGATTGACGATGCCGACGGCCTCAAGGGCCTCGGCGGTCTCGGGAAGGATTCCGAGCTCTCGGAAAGTCGTAGTCAGGGTGCTGCCTCTTCTGTGTACGCGGTGCGAGGCGAGCGAGGGGGTCGTTGACGGACCGTGCCGGGGACGTCGGCTGCCTTACGGGCTGGCCGTAGGGCACGGGACCACTGCCGACGCTCTAGCGCTCGTACCGCTGAGGGTGTCCCTCCGGTCGCCGTACGCAGAGTGCCGTACGGCCGGGGAGGGCTGTCGGGTCGGAGCCGATCGGGCCACCGACCGGGCATCCTCATAACGTGCGGCCCGTCGAGTACGTCTGAATACTCAGCGGGCGCATTACCACCATACCCCGGAAACGCGCACATGCGATGGCCGAATTGGTCACGTAGTCGTCGTCACAGTGACTGACCAGGGACTTCCGGGACGCGGCGAGCGGGCTATTGTGCGCTTCATGACGACGCCTGACAACACCTCTGACGCCTCCGACACCACTGACACCACCGTCGAGCACACCGGGGTCGCCGCCCAGGACTGGGCGCAGGCCTCCGCCGATCCGCAGTACCGGGCCGCTGTCGTGGACCTGCTCGGCGCGCTGGCCTACGGGGAGCTGGCGGCGTTCGAGCGGCTGGCGGAGGACGCCAAGCTGGCGCCGACGCTGGCGGACAAGGCGGAGCTGGCCAAGATGGCGTCGGCCGAGTTCCATCACTACGAGAAGCTGCGGGACCGGCTGACGGAGATCGGGGCGGAGCCGACGGAGGCCATGGAGCCGTTCGTCGCCGCGCTGGACGGCTTCCACCGGCAGACGGCGCCGTCGGACTGGCTGGAGGGGCTCGTCAAGGCGTACGTCGGCGACTCGATCGCCAGTGACTTCTACCGGGAGGTCGCGGCACGCCTCGACTCGGACTCGCGGGGGCTGGTGCTGGCCGTGCTCGACGACACGGGGCACGCCTCGTTCGCCGTGGAGAAGGTGCGGGCCGCCATCGACGCCGATCCGCGTGTGGGCGGGCGGCTCGCGCTGTGGGCCCGGCGGCTGATGGGGGAGGCGCTCTCGCAGTCGCAGCGGGTGGTCGCCGACCGGGACGCGCTGTCCACGATGCTCGTGGGCGGGGTCGCGGACGGGTTCGATCTCGCCGAGGTCGGGAAGATGTTCTCGCGGATCACCGAGGCTCACACGAAGCGGATGGCCGCGCTGGGGCTTGCGGCGTAGGTTTCGCGCCACCCGTCCCGGTACCCGGCGGGTGCCGGGACGGCGTCAGGTTTCCGGCGGCCGGTCCTTCTCTGGGTCTACGCGGTCGCCGAGTGACGGCGGAGTCTTCCCGCGGGGCGTACCAGCAGGGAGAGCGAGGCGGCGGAGACGACCGCTGCGCCGACAAGGATCACGAAGAGGTTGCCGAAGTCGAGCGCGGTGTGCGTGATGAAGGCGCCGAAGAGGGCTCCGGCGATACCTGTCGGCAGGACCAGCGAGCGGGCGGGCAGACGGTGCGGCAGACGGTGGGCCGCGGCCACGGCCAGGGCCAGGCCGAGGATCGCGGAGCTGAGCGCTTCCAGGAGCATGTCGGGGTCCCTCCCACATGGCCGGCCTGCTCGAATCGGTCGTAGCCCGTCATACCCCTGACCTGCGGAATGCAATCCTCCTCTGTGATCGACCTGTGCGCCATCCGTGGAGCAACGGAAGAGGGGGGCGGGGGGCGGCGGGGGACAGGGCAGCAAAACGGAGGGACGGATGGAGGGCGACAGGAAACAAACAACCACA
>NZ_JBHYJA010000010.1:185888-224227 GCF_042740355.1 Streptomyces sp. NPDC059010 | reverse complement strand
ACTTTTTAATCCCATCCTCTTTTGCTCACCTTTGTGTCCCCCTTGCTTCCCCACCTGCTTGGGCTCCACTCCCACGTTGCCCTCTCCGCCCCTCTTCCGTCATGCCTGTCTGCCGGCGCCTTCCTACAGCGCGCCGAAGCCCACCTTGCGCGGGGCCGGCTCACCCAGCTCGACGTACGCGAGACGGTCGGCCGGGACCAGGACCTTGCGGCCGTGCTCGTCCACGAGGCTCAGCAGCTGAGACTTCCCGGCCAGTGCCTCGGACACCGCCCGCTCGACCTCTTCGGCACTCTGACCGCTCTCCAGAACGATCTCGCGCGGCGCGTGCTGCACGCCGATCTTGACCTCCACGGCTATGTCCCTCCGACGGTCAGTGAAGTGCGCGACCTTCCGCGCCGTACCCAGCACACATTAGCCCGGTGAGGGGACCTGCACCCGCCGCCCGAGAACGCCAGGAGCGAACAGCGGACGGGAACAAACACCCCGCACACGCGCGTGCGCGTCCGCAGGGCTCAGTGGTGCTCGGAGCCGTGCAGCGGGAAGCCCGCGATGCCGCGCCACGCCAGGGACGTCAGCAGCTGCACCGCCTGGTCGCGCGGAACGCTGCGGTCGCTGTGCAGCCAGGAACGGGCCACGACCTGGGCGAGGCCGCCGAGGCCGGAGGCCAGCAGCATCGACTCCGCGCGCGAAAGGCCGGTGTCCTCGGCGATGACCTCGCAGATCGCCTCGGCGCACTCGGTCGTGACCTTGTCGACCCGCTCGCGCACGGCCGGCTCGTTCGTCAGGTCCGACTCGAAGACCAGGCGGAAGGCGCCGCCGTCGTCCTCGACGTACGCGAAGTACGCGTCCATGGTCGCCCGTACGCGCTGCTTGTTGTCGGTCGTCGACGCGAGCGCGTGGCGTACGGCCTGGATCAGGGACTCGCAGTGCTGGTCCAGCAGTGCGAGGTAGAGGTCGAGCTTGCCCGGGAAGTGCTGGTAGAGCACCGGCTTGCTGACGCCGGCGCGCTCGGCGATGTCGTCCATCGCGGCAGCGTGGTAGCCCTGCGCGACGAATACTTCCTGGGCCGCGCCCAAGAGCTGGTTCCGTCGGGCACGGCGCGGCAGGCGAGTGCCCCGCGGGCGTGCCGCCTCTGTCTGCTCGATGGCTGTCACGCCGCCTCCCAATGTCGTCCACATGCGGTGTGCGCCGCGCCGCCATCGTACTTTTCGGTAACCCGGGTGTGCGCGGTGCGAGCGCAGAATTTCACGGACCGGACGGTGGCGAAAGTCGCGCAGATGGTTTGAAACCGGGATGGAGCGGGCAGCAAGCGGCCTCTTTCCTGCTCAGCGGCGCTCTTTTTCGCACCCGACTGCACGTTCATTCGTGCTCGTGCGCGTTCATTCGCGGTCATGGCCTCCGTCGGTGCGCCGCTGTCGCCGACGGCCGTCCTCTGAAACCGATGTCACCGACAGTCGTCTGTCACCGATTAGTCGTCTGTCACCGATTAGTCGTCTGTCACCGATAGTCGTCCTCGTCGATGGAGACGACGCGCGCCTGCTCGGCCAGATCGGCCTCGTTGGCCTCGTCCTGGTCCACGCCGGTCAGCGGCTCGTCGCGGTCGGGCCTGACGTCGGCGTGCTGCTCGGCCGCGTCGGCCACGGGGGCCTCGACGTCGATTTCCTCGGCTTCCTCGGCGTCGTCGTCCACGAAGGTCTCGGGGTCGGTGGGGTCGACGGCCATGGTGGGCTCCCTTCCTAGAACGTCCCCGTGGATGGGGCACAACGTCCCTGGGTGAAGCAGGGGTCCACATACGGGTGCCCTGCGTACGAGCCTAGGAGACACGGGTTCCGGACGCTATGCGATCCGCGTGCCATCTGCGGGGGTCTGTGGGGGATCGATGAGGATCAGGGGGAGCTTCGGATGTGCTCATGGTCTGCCCGGTTGGGCAATTCATTGCCATGTACGTGTCGAGTTGTGATGGCGAACACATGAACCACGACGTGATCGTCTCGTAACATTGCCGCATGTCTTCGACCGAGCTCCCGTCTGCGCCGGCCGCCAATGTGCTCCCGAAGGTGGCGACCGTCAGGGTCGCGGAGGGGGAGCGGCTGCGGTCGGTCGGGCTGCCGGGGATCACGCTGACGGTGCGTTCCCGGCCGCCCGCGCGTGAGGGGCTGCCGCCCGCGCTCTACGTCCATGGACTCGGGGGTTCCTCGCAGAACTGGTCGGCGATGATGGAGCAGCTCGAAGGCGACGTCGACTGCGAGGCCGTCGATCTGCCGGGCTTCGGAGACTCGCCACCGCCGGACGACGGCGACTACTCGATCACCGCGCACGCACGCGCGGTGATCCGCTATCTCGACGCCTCCGACCGCGGTCCCGTGCACCTTCTCGGCAACTCGCTCGGCGGCGCCGTCACCACACGCGTCGCCGCGGTACGCCCCGACCTGGTCCGGACGCTCACCCTCGTGTCGCCGGCGCTGCCGGAGATCCGCGTCCAGCGCACCGCCGTCCCCACCGCGCTGCTCGCCATGCCCGGTGTGACCACGCTCTTCACGCGGATCACCCAGTCGTGGACGGCGGAACAGCGCGTCCGGGGCGTGCTGCATCTCTGCTACGGCGACCCCGGGCGGGTGACGCCGGAAGGATTCAGCAACGCGGTCGCGGAGATGGAGCGGCGGCTGCAACTGCCGTACTTCTGGGACGCGATGACGCGCTCCGCACGCGGGCTGGTCAACGCCTACACCCTGGGCGGGCAGCACGCGCTGTGGCGCCAGGCCGAGCGGGTGCTGGCGCCGACGCTGCTCATCTACGGCGGCCGGGACCAACTCGTGGGCTACCGCATGTGCCGGAAGGCCGCGCGCACCTTCCGTGACTCCCGGCTGCTGAGCCTGCCCGAGGCCGGGCATGTGGCGATGATGGAGTACCCGGAGGTGGTCGCCCACGCGTTCCGTGGACTCCTCGCGGAGACGGGGGAGTCGGCGGTCGCCGGGCGCGCAGCGGGTGAGGGTGCTGCCGGGGGCGCGGGCGAGGACGATGCCGTGACCGAGAGCGCGGGGAGCTGAGGCGCGACGTGGGACGCCACAGCCGCCGCGGTTCGGCCGCCAAGCGCGACACCGCGGACACAACTGCACGACAGGGCTCCCGGGGTGCACCGCCGGAGACGGGCACCGATCGGCGGGGTCCGTCTGCGCCGGGCGCCGGTCCTGGGAGGGTTCCGACTTCCCGGCCGGGTGCGGCTCCGGGGGCGGGGCAGGGTGGTTGGCCGCAGTCCGGTGGGGCGGGCGGTCCCGGGGGTTCGGGTGGGCCTGGTGGCCCAGGTGGTCTTGGCGGTTCGACTGGTCCCGGTGGTCCGAGTGGTCCCGGTGGTCTGGGCGGTCCCGGTGGTCGCCGGGTGCCGGGTCCAGCGACGGGGCGGCAGGGGACGCCCGCGGGTGCGGCACCGGCGTATGGCGGGCGGGGCTTTCCGGACGGTACGCCTGCGCAAGGGGTGCCGCGGTTTCCGGACGGTACGCCCGCGCAAGGGGTGCCGCGGATTCCTGACGGTACGCCCCCGCATGGCTTTCCGCGGTTCCCCGATGGCACGCCCGCGCACGGATTCCCCCGGTTTCCTGACGGTACGCCCGCGCAAGGGGTGCCGCGGCTCCCTGACGGCACCCCCGCGCACGGATTCCCGCGCCTTCCCGACGGGACTCCCGCCCATGGCGTGCCTCGAATACCCGACGGGACTCCGGCTCATGGCACCCCCCGGATTCGCGGCGGCCACCCCGAGCAGCATGAACCCGGGGGCGGCTGGGGCGAGTTGAGGGGGCGGACCGGCGTTGCCAACGGCGCTCCCTCCGCAGCCGGTGCTCCGCCCGCGACCGGTGTTCCCCTGCCGCGGCCCCGGCGGGCGCCGCGCTCCGAGGGGCCCCGCCAGGACTACCTGGACGCCTTCGGCGAGGACGTCGACGTCTTCGCGCCTCGTACGGCCGACTCCGCGCACGCCGCCGACCCGTACGCCTCCGTCACCGACTGGGACACCGAGGTCGGGACCGGGAACGACTCAGGCGTCGGTACCCCGAACGGCACCGAGCTCGACGACGCCCTGCCGACCGGCGAGCCCGTGCCGGAGAAGGGCGCCAAGGGCCGCACTTTCACCGGCATAGCTGCCGCCGCGGTCGTCACTGTGCTGGCGGTCGTCGTCGCCGGGCAGGTCGCGAAGGGGCGGGACGACGGCGACACGCAGTCGCAGTCCGCCACGGAGCAGGGGCGGGACGCGCGTGACGGGGCCGTGAGCGGGGACGGGCAGCCGACGCCGGGTTCGCCGAGCGTGGCGCCGCTGACGTACGAGCAGAAGATGGGCGAGAGGTACGCGCTCGGCGCCACGCTCAAGGGCTCGGGCAGGTTCGACGCGGTCCCGGGGATCGCCAAGGCGCCCGGCACGGGGCAGAAGTTCACCTATCGCGTGGACGTGGAGCAGGGACTGGGGCTCGACGGCGAACTCTTCGCCGAGGCCGTGCAGAAGACGCTCAACGACGACCGGAGCTGGGCCCACAACGGCGCCCGTACCTTCGAACGCATCTATTCGGGCAAACCCGACTTCGTCATCACGCTGGCCAGCCCCGGCACCACCGCCGTCTGGTGCGCCAAGTCCGGGCTCGACACCACCGAGGACAACGTGTCGTGCGACTCGGCCGCCACCGAGCGCGTCATGATCAATGCGTACAGATGGGCGCAGGGGTCGACGACATACGGTGATCGAATCCATGCGTACCGGCAGATGCTGATCAACCACGAGGTCGGCCACCGGCTCGGCTTCAGTCATGTCACCTGCGACAAGGACGGCGATCTCGCGCCGGTCATGCAGCAGCAGACCAAGTTCCTCGACCATGACGGGATCCACTGTCGACCCAACCCCTGGGCATATCCCGGGAGTTGACGGGTGCTCCATACGTCACATTGACATGTGCAGCGTGTTCGTACATATTTCTGCACATGTCGACCCGTCACGCCTCCTCTCGCGCCGCCATCGAGCTGGCGCTCATCGGCGTGACCGCTCTGTGCGTGGCCGACATCGACTGTCGCTGACGCTCGCCCTTCGGCGTTCGCGTCGCGATCTCCCTTCTCTCCTGTGAGCTGTTGACGGGTATTGATCCCGCAGCTCGGTCACGGGCTTCTTGGCTTCTCGACGACCCGACGCCGGGGCAGACGTCTGCTTCCTTCCGTCTCACTCCGCGGCAACCTGTCTCGCTATTCAAGATTGCGCGGGATTCTTCAATCCGAGAGGTCGTCTCCGATGCGTCAACCGTCCGTCATAGCGCGCCGCGTGGCCGCGGCATCCGTCAGCCTGGTCGTGGCAGCGGGTGCCGCCGCCTGCGGGCCTGAGGACAACGATGCCAAGGGTGCCGGCGGCGACTCCACGCCCCACAAGGGCGGCACGCTCACGGTCCTGAACTCCAATCCGCAGCAGGACTTCGACCCCGCCCGTCTGTACACCTCCGGCGGCGGCAACGTCCCGTCCCTGGTCTTCCGCACCCTCACCACCCGCAACCGCGAGAACGGCGAGGCCGGCGCCGAGGTCGTCCCCGACCTCGCCACCGACACCGGGCGCCCGAACAAGGACGCCACCGTGTGGACGTACACCCTGAAGAACGGCCTCAAGTACGAGGACGGCACCCCGATCACCTCGGCCGACGTCAAGTACGGCATCGAGCGCTCCTTCGCCCCCGAACTGTCCGGTGGCGCGCCCTACCTGCGGGACTGGCTGGTCGGTGCGGCCGACTACCAGGGGCCGTACAAGGACAAGAAGGGGCTCTCGGCGATCGAGACGCCGGACGCGCGGACCATCGTCTTCCATCTGAACAAGCCCGAGGGTGAGTTCCCGTACCTCGCCACGCAGACGCAGTTCGCGCCCGTCCCGAAGGCCGAGGACACCGGCACGAAGTACGAGCAGCACCCGGTCTCGTCCGGGCCGTACAAGGTCGTCGAGAACGAGAACGACGGTGAGCGGATCGTCCTGGAGCGCAACACGCACTGGTCCGCCGGTACGGATGCCGAGCGCAAGGCGTACCCGGACAAGATCGACGTACGGTCCGGGCTCGACTCGTCCGTGATCAACCAGCGGCTGTCCGCGTCCCAGGGCGCGGACGCGGCCGCGGTCACCACGGACACCAACCTCGGCCCGGCCGAACTGGCCAAGGTGACCGGCGACAAGGAACTTGCTTCTCGCGTCGGTACCGGACACTTCGGCTACACCAACTACATCGCGTTCAACCCGACGATCAAGCCGTTCAACAACGTCAAGGTGCGACAGGCGATCTCGTACGCCATCGACCGGTCGTCCGTGGTAAACGCCGCGGGTGGTTCCGCGCTGGCCGAGTCCGCCACCACCTTCCTGCCGGACCAGAAGTCCTTCGGACACACGCCGTACGACCACTTCCCGGCGGGCACTAGCGGCGACCCCGAGAAGGCCAAGGAGCTGCTGAAGGAGGCCGGCTACGGGAACGGGCTCACCCTCACCCTGACCCACTCCAACGCCAAGGACTTCGAGACCAGCCCCGAGATCGCCACCGCGGTCCAGGACGCGCTGAAGAAGGCCGGCATCACGGTCAAGCTCCAGGGGCTGGAGGAGAACGACTACTCCGACAAGATCCACAACGTGAAGACGGAGCCCGGCTTCTTCCTCGCCCACTGGGGCGCGGACTGGCCCTCCGGCGGTCCCTTCCTCGCCCCGATCTTCGACGGCCGGCAGATCGTCAAGGACGGCGCGAACTTCAACACGGGCCTGCTCAATGACAAGTCGGTCAATGCCGAGATTGACGCGATCAACAAGTTGACCGATCTTGACGCGGCCGCCAAGCGGTGGGGTGCACTGGACAAGAAGATCGGCGAGCAGGCGCTCACCGTGCCGCTGTTCCACCCCGTCTACAAGCGGCTGGTCGGCAGCGACATCAAGAACGTCGTGATCAGCGACTGGACCGGCGTGCTGGACATCTCCCAAGCCGCGGTCAAGTAGTCAGTGGACCTGGTCAAGCAATCAATGAGTCTGGTCAAGTCATCATGAGTGAGGCCTTGTTGACCTCGCGGGCCCCCGGGGCGGACACCACCGCCGTCCCGGGGGCCTCCGGGGCCCGTCAGTTCTGGCGGCGGCTGCGGACGCAGCGTGCCGCCCTCGTCGCGGCGGTCGTCGTCGCGCTGCTCGTCCTGGTCGCGCTCGCCGCACCGCTGCTCACCGCGATCGAGGGCCAGGATCCGACCACGTATCACCCGTCCCTGGTGGACTCCGCGCGCGGCGGCGTGCCCATGGGGTCGTTCGGGGGAATGAGCGCCGAGCACTGGCTCGGAGTCGAACCGCAGACCGGCCGGGACCTGTTCGCGCGGCTCGTCCACGGCGCGCGCGTGTCCCTCGGTGTCGCGCTGGCCGCGACGGTCGTGCAGCTCGTGCTGGGCGTCGTCATCGGCGTCGCGGCCGGGCTCGGCAACCGCTGGGTGGACCTGCTCCTGACCCGGATCGCCGACATCTTCGTGGCCATGCCGCTGATGGTCGTCGCGCTGGCCCTGCTCGCCGTCGTGCCCACCAGTTTCCCGCGCCCCGTCCTGGTGGCGCTGGTCGTCGGACTGGTCTCCGGCTGGGGCACGCTCGCCAAGATGGTGCGCGCGCAGACGCTCACCCTCAAGCAGCTCGACTATGTCGCCGCCGCCCGGCTCAGCGGCTGGGGCACGGTCCGGATCGCCCGCCGCGAGCTGCTCCCCGGCCTCGCGGCCCCCGTCATCACCTTCGCCGCGATCCTCGTACCGACGAACATCACCGTGGAGGCGGCCCTGTCCTTCCTCGGCGTGGGTGTGAAGCCGCCTACGCCCTCCTGGGGACAGATGCTCACCTCCGCGGACGTCTGGTACCAGGCGGCACCGCAGTATCTGCTGCTGCCCGCGGGCGCGCTGTTCGTGACCGTCCTCGCCCTCACCGCGCTCGGCGACGGCGTCCGCACGGCCCTCGACCCGCGCGCGGCATCCCGGCTGCGCGTCGGGACGGGCCGCAAGCGGGAGGACAAGCGGAGGGACAAGCAGGAGGACAGGCGGAAGGACAAGCAGGAGGGCAAGCGGGAGAGCAAGGGGGAGGTCTCGTGAGCGGCTTCGGTGGTTTCGTGCTGCGCCGCGCGACCGGCGCCCTGGTCACCCTGCTAGCCCTCTCGGTGATCATCTACGTCGTCTTCTACGTCACCCCCGGCAATGTCGCCCAGATCACCTGCGGCCCGCGCTGCTCACCCGCCCAGGTGCAGCAGGTCGCCGAGCAACTGCATCTGAACGACCCGCTGTACACCCGCTACTGGCACTTCCTGCAGGGCCTCCTCGTCGGCCAGGACTACTCCACCGGCACCTCGGTCCAGCACTGCTCGGCGCCCTGCCTCGGGCTGTCGTACCAGAGCGACCAGCAGGTCACGGCGCTGATCCTGGCGAAGCTGCCGGTCACGGCCTCGCTCGCGCTCGGCGCCATGGTGCTGTGGCTGGTCATCGGCGTCGGCACCGGTGTGCTGTCGGTGTGGCGGCGCGGCCGGTTCACCGAGCGGCTGCTGACCACGCTCACCCTCGCGGGCATGTCCACGCCCGTCTTCGTCATCGGACTCGTCCTGATGATCGTCGTCTGCGGGCAACTGGAGCTGCTGCCCTTCCCGCAGTACGTCGCCTTCACCGACGACCCCGAACAGTGGGCCTGGAACCTGCTGCTGCCCTGGCTGTCGCTCGCGCTCATCGAGTCCGCGACATACGCCCGGCTGACCCGCGCCTCGATGCTGGAGACCCTCGCCGAGGACCACGTCCGCACCTTCCGGGCCTACGGCGTCGGGGAGCGGGCGATCATCTGGCGGCACGCCCTGCGCGGCGCGGTGGCCCCGCTCATCGCCGTGAACGCCAACAACATCGGCGTCCTGTTCGGCGGGGCCGTGCTCACCGAGTCGCTGTTCGGGCTGCCCGGCATCGGCCGGGAGATGGTCGAGGCGGTCAAGGTCGTCGACCTGCCGGTGGTCGTCGGGATGGTCCTGGTGACCGGCTTCTTCGTGGTCCTCGCGGGCGCCGTCGCGGACGGCCTGTACGCGGTGGCCGACCGACGGGTGGTGCTGGCATGAGCGATGTCGAGAAGGTTCGGTCCCGGAGCCTGGTCGAAGTGACCGGCCTGACGGTCGACTTCGGGGACCTGCGCGCCGTCGACGGCCTCTCCCTGCGCCTGGAGCGCGGCGCCGCCCTCGCCCTCGTCGGCGAGTCCGGCTCCGGCAAGTCCACGGTCGCCTCCGCCCTGCTCGGGCTGCACCGCGGCACGGGCGCGCGGGTGGGCGGCTCGATCGACGTCGCCGGCGTGGACGTACAGGAGGCGTCGGACGAGGAACTGCGGCGGCTGCGCGGCGGGAAGGCCGCCATGGTCTTCCAGGACCCGCTGTCCTCGCTCGACCCGTACTACGCCATCGGCGACCAGATCGCCGAGGTGTACCGGGTACACACGCGTGCCTCACGACGAGCGGCACGCGCGCGTGCGGTGGAGGTACTGGACCGGGTTGGAATTCCGGACGCGGTACGGCGATCCCGCTCACGCCCGCACGAGTTCAGCGGCGGCATGCGCCAACGCGCCCTCATCGCCATGGCGCTGGCCTGCGAGCCCGACCTGCTGATCGCCGACGAGCCCACGACCGCGCTCGACGTGACCGTCCAGGCCCAGATCCTCGACCTCCTGCACACGCTCCGCGAGGAGACCGCGATGGGGCTCCTGCTCGTCACGCACGACGTCGGAGTCGCCGCCGAGAGCGTCGACGAGGTGCTGGTGATGCGGCACGGGCGCGCGGTCGAACACGGTCCGGTCTCCGCCGTACTGGGCTCGCCCGCGCAGCCGTACACGCGCGAACTGCTCGGCGCGGTCCCGCGCGTGGACGCGGCGACGCGGGCGGCGTCCGAGAGCTCCGAGGGACCGGCGGACGTCGTCCTGGAGGCGACCGGCCTGCGCCGTGAGTTCGGGCGCGGGAAGCGGGCGTTCACGGCGGTGGACGACGTGTCGCTGACGATCCGCCGCGGCGAGACCCTCGGGATCGTCGGCGAGAGCGGCAGCGGGAAGACGACGCTCGGACGCATGCTGGTGGGCCTCCTGGAGCCGACGGCCGGGGAGGTCCGTCACGAGGGGCACGCGCGCGTGGGCGTGGATCCGGCCGTGCAGATGGTCTTCCAGGACCCCGTCTCCTCCCTCAACCCCCGCCGCAGCGTGGGCGAGTCGATCGCCGATCCGCTCCGCGCGCGGGGCGAGTCGGACGAGGGGCTTATCCAGGGGCGCGTACGGGAACTGCTGGAGCGCGTGGGGCTAGAAGCGGCGCACTACGACCGCTATCCGCACGAGTTCAGCGGAGGCCAGCGCCAGCGCGTGGGCATCGCGCGGGCGCTCGCGGCCGACCCGCGCGTCATCGTCTGCGACGAGCCCGTCTCCGCGCTCGACGTCACCACCCAGGCCCAGGTGGTCGCCCTGCTCGGCGAGTTGCAGCGCGAACTCGGACTCGCCCTCGTCTTCGTCGCCCACGATCTCGCCGTCGTACGCCAGGTCAGCGACCGGGTCGCGGTGATGCGGCGCGGGCGGATCGTCGAAGAGGGCCCCGCCGACGAGGTGTACGACAACCCGCAGGACCCGTACACCAAGCAGCTCCTGGCCGCCGTACCGGCGCTCGACCCGCGGATCGCGGCCCAGCGGCGGGCGGCACGACGGGAGTTGGCCGTGGTGCCGGCCGTTCAGGTGTGACGATCCGTGCGCGAATGAACTCCTAGCGCGACGGAACGCGACCCGCACGGGAAAGTTACGACCGTTCACCCCTTTTGGTGGTGCGATGGACAACCGTCCGTCGCGCCACCGCCTTGTCCCCTTACGTTCGTCCCGCTGCGAGCCGCCACGGGAACGGCGGCTCCCCATAAGGGAGATCGGTTACGGGAGATCGGGGGTGTACGCGTGCGCATCGGACTGATTGCGGAGGGTGGCTATCCGTATGTGAGCGGTGACGCCAGGCTCTGGTGCGACCGGCTCGTGCGCGGGCTCGGACAGCACGAGTTCGACATCTACGCGCTCAGCCGCAGCGAGCGCCAGGAGGGCGAGGGCTGGATCCCGCTGCCCCCGCAGGTCAGCCGCGTCCGTACGGCGCCGCTGTGGACGGCGGAGGACGACGGCGTGGTGTACGGGCGCCGGGCCCGGCGCCGGTTCGCCGAGTGCTACGGCGAGCTGGTGGCCATGCTCTGCGCGGGCGGTGCCCTAGCGGGTTCCGGTTCCTCCGAGGAGGCGTCGGAGACGTCGGCCACTGAGGCGGACCGTTTCGCCAACGCGTTGTACGGGCTCGCCGAACTCGCCCGCGACGAGGGCGGGCTGGTGGGAGCGCTCCGCTCCGAGGCCGCCGTACGCGCCCTGGAGCGCGCCTGCCGTGCCCGGGGCGCTCTGCGCACGGCGCGTGAGGCGCGCGTACCCGATCTGCTGGCCGTCACCGCCCACCTGGAACGCGCCCTGCGCCCCCTCTCGCTCGACTGGTACGAGGACGACGGCCTGGGCGCGGCCGACCTGTGCCACGCCACGTCCGGCGGCTCGGCGGCCCTGCCCGGCCTGCTCGCCCGGCACTTCTGTGACGTCCCGCTGCTCCTGACCGAGTACGGGGTCCGGCTCCGCACCCACTACCTGGCCCCCGCCGAGTCCTCGCCGGCCGTACGCTCCCTGCTCGCCGCCCTCCACGGCAGGCTCGCCGCCGAGGCCTACACCCGGGCCGCCCTCATCACCCCCGGCAACGGCCACGCCCGCCGCTGGCAGGAACGCTGCGGCGCGGACCGGGAGAAGCAGCGCACCGTCTACCCCGGCATGGACGCCTCCCGTTTCGCGGAGGTCGGCGAGGCCCCGGAGTGCGCGGACCCGGACACGCTGGTCTGGGTCGGCCGTGTCGAACCGGCCAAGGACCTGGTGTCGCTGCTGCACGCCTTCGCCGAGGTCCGCAAGGAGGAGCCCAAGACGCGTCTGCGGATCGTCGGCGCTCCCTCGGGTGCCGAGGGCGCCGCCTACCTCGGCCACTGCAGGGTGCTGGCCGCACAGCTCTTCCCCGACGAGGCCGAGGGCCCGCACACGGTCGGCGACAACCCCGTCTCCTTCGAGGAGATCGGCGGCCCGGAGATCCCGGCCCTCGCAGACGCCTACGCCTCCGGCGCCGTGACCGTCCTGTCCAGCGTCGTCGAGGGCTTTCCGATCGGCCTGGTCGAGGCCATGCTCTGCGGCCGCGCGACGGTGTCCACGGACGTCGGCGCGGTGGTGGAGGTGATCGGCGGCACCGGTCTCGTCGTACCACCGCGCAACCCGCGGGCGCTCGCGGAGGCCTGCGTGGCGCTGCTGCGCGACCCCGAGCGCCGTGCGCGCCTGGGCGCGGCCGCACGCGCGCGTGCCCTCGAACTGTTCACCGTCGAGCAGAACGTCGCGGCATTTCACGGCATTTACCTGGAGATCGTCTCGCGCACCCCGGTCCGCCGCGTCGTCCTCGACGAGGCCGGAGCCCCGTTGCCCTTCGGCGTCCCCGCCGAGGCGCATGTCCCCGGCCGCTGGACCGACCGAGGCGCACGCCTGGTGGCCCGCGGCGGCCCGGCCCGCCCGGCGGCGGCCCCCGTACGTGCCACCGCGGTGCCCGCGAGGGAGGGGGCGCGATGAGCGGGCCAGGACGGCTGGACCGCCCCGGCGCCCCGACCAGCCCCGGCGCCTGGGAGGAAGGGTCGGAGGAATGGATCGCGGCAGGGACGGACGTAGGCGAAGACCGAGCCGCAGGAAGGCCCACCACGGCCGCCGATGACCCACACCCCGTCCGCACCGCCGGCGACGGGTGGCGCGGCCCCGGCGGCGCCCGCCCGACGCCCACCCGCCGCACCGGCGCCGACCCGGTGAAAGCGCTGATGCACCGTCATCGTGACCTGTGTGAACGCGCGGTGGACCCCCTGGAGATCGCCGCCGGCCTGGAGGTCCACGGCATCACCGACCGCACCGCGGCACGCTTCCTGCACCGGGACGTCTTCTCCCTTGCGGAGGAGATGTACGCCCGAGTGCCCCGGGACGCCGAAGCGTCCCCCCTCGCCCCGGCCCTCACCATCCCCCGCGCACGAGCTGACTGGATCCTGCTCACCCTCCTCCCCGGGGTCCTCTGCGCGGCGGCCGTGACCGCCCTGCACCTCACCCACGGCCGGTCCCGTCTGATCGCGGCCGCGGCAGGAGCCTTCGTCGTGGCCCTCGCCCTGCGCGCGGCCCTGGCCCGAGGCCCGTTCGCCACCGCGGACCGCACGAACCCGACCGCCACCCGGACCTGCTGGCTCATCGCCTACGCCCTCCTCGGCGACGGACTCCTCCGAGCGGCCGCCGCCGGAGGCCCGGACGCCCTCCCCACGGGCACCGCCGAGGGCCCCTGGCCCTTCGCCGCCGCCCCCGTCCTGGCCCTCGCCCTCTCCTGCGCCCCCGCGGCCTGGTGCGCCCACCTCCTCGCCGTACGGGCCCGCCGCAAACTGTCCGCCAGCCGAGGCCTGGGAGAGTTCGCCACCTCCGTAAAGCCCCTGCTCCTGGGCACCTTCGCCCTGTACCTCTGCGCCCTGACGGCCCTGCTGACCCTGACCACCACCGTCCTGGACGAGCCGGCCGCCTACCCCCAGACCCTCACCCTGGGCGCCCTTCTGCTCCTCGCCCGCCTCCTCACCGCCCACGGCTTCACCCATGCCCCCGCCCTCGTCCTCACTGCCGCCGCGGCAGCCGAGACAACGGCCCTGACCAGCCTCTTCGCGGCCCGCCTCCCCGGCTGCGCCTGGCTGGCAACCCCCACGCAGGGCCTCGTCGACGCCTTGGGCCCCGCAGCCATCCCCACGCTCGCCTGCGGCGCGGGCGCCCTGACCCTCCTGATCCACGCCACACGCACCCTCACGCGGGCGTCGGCACACGTGAGGCAGGACCAGCGGTGATGACGCGACAGGCATCAGCGATCGGCTGCAGCCGCAGCCGTAGCCGCGTACGACGGGCAGGGGACGGGCCACGGGGACGGCGCGGTCCCGACCCGCGACGCACCCGCAGGCACCCCGCGTACCCCCACACGCACACCCACGCGCACCCCCACACACCGGTACAGGCCCCCGCAGGCATACGCGTCCGTGACCCCGACGAAGTCCTTCCGCCTGAACCCCTCTCCCTGAAGTCCCTTTCCCCGAAGCCTTTGAAGGAGACCTCCAAATGATCACCTCCCGACCCGACCACCCCTCGGCCCCGGGAGCCGCCCGATGAGAGTCCTGCTGATCGGAGCCAACGGCTACCTCGGCCGCTTTGTAGCCGACCGCCTTCTCGCCGACCCCGCGGTGCAACTCACCGCCCTGGGCCGCGGCGACGACGCCGACGTCCGCTTCGACCTCGCGTCCGGCAGCCCCGGCGCCCTCACCCGCTTCCTCGATGCGGTCCACCCGGGCGTCGTCATCAACTGCGCCGGCGCGACCAGAGGCGGCGCCCGCGAGCTCACCCGCCACAACACCGTCGCCGTCGCCACGGTCTGCGAGGCCCTGCGCCGCAGCGGCTGCGGCGCCCGCCTCGTCCAGATCGGCTGCGGCGCCGAGTACGGTCCGAGCCAGCCCGGTTCCTCCACGGCCGAGGACGCCGTCCCGCGCCCCGGCGGCCCGTACGGCGTCAGCAAACTCGCCGCCACCGAACTGGTCCTGGGCTCCGGCCTGGACGCCGTGGTCCTGCGGGTCTTCTCACCCGCCGGCCCCGGCACCCCCGCCGGCTCACCCCTCGGCCGCCTCGCCGAGGCCATGCGCCGCGCCATGCAGTCCGGCGACGGCGAACTCAAACTCACCGGCCTGGGCGCCCAGCGCGACTTCGTCGACGTCCGCGACGTGGCCCGCGCTGTCCACGCCGCCTCGCTCTCGGCCGCGCAGGGCGTCATCAACATCGGCTCCGGCCGCGCCGTCCGCCTCCGCGACGCCGCCGCCGTACTCGCCCGCGTGGCCGGATACGGGGGCGCCCTCCACGAACTCGACGGCCCGCCCGTCCCGTTGCGGCCCAGCATCGGCCACCCCCGCGCCGACTCGGACCACATGCTCCACGCGACCCACGCGAGCCATGCCGCCCACCCGGGCCACGCCGCCCCGGTCGCGTACCCGTACCCGGACGGCTGCGGCAGCTGGCAGCAGGCCGATGTGCGCACCGCACGCGACCGGCTCGGCTGGCGCCCCCGGATCAACCTCGAAGAGTCCCTGGGTGACATCTGGATGGAGGCGGCATGCCGTATCTGACAGGCACCACACCGACCACATCGAGCACGGACCTCCGCCCCGGCCTCGGCATCCCCGGCTACGCCCATCCCCTTCTCGCCCCCACCGAGTGGGGCGAACTCACCCGCCCCGGCACCCCCGTGCACTGGGTCGTCCTGAACGTCGCCAACGGTCCCGGCGCCCGCCCGGACCCGCACTGCCTCCAGGCCGCCGACCGGCTCCGCACCGCGGGAGTCCGCGTCCTCGGTCATCTCGACACGGCCCGCCTGCGCACGGACCGGATCGGCACGACCCACGGCGCCCGCGCCTTCGGCGAGGTGATCTCCGAGGCGCACCGGTACCTCGACTGGTACCGGGTCGACGGCTTCTTCCTGGACGGCTGCCCCACCGAACGCGCTGCGCTGCCCGAGATCCGCCGCACGGCCGCCACCCTCCGTGCGCTGCGTGACAAGGCCCACATCGTCTTCGGCCACGGCACCCATCCGCACCCCGGGTACGCCGAGTGCGCCGACCAGCTGGTCACCTTCCGGGGCTCCTGGAGCGACTACCGCTGGTCGCAGGTGGCGGAGTGGACGGCCGACTATCCGCCCGACCGCTTCTGCCACTTCGTCCATGGAGTGCCCCTCGGCCACCTCGACGAGGCGCTGCGCATCGCCCGCTGGCAGGGCGCCTCGACGATCTGGTTCACCGACCGCACGGACCGCGGCGGTCGCACCGATCCCTGGGAGACCATGCCCGGCTACTGGGACGAAATCGTCTCGCGGATCGGAACAGGTGTCTCGGAATGAAAAAGCCCATGGCAGTGTTACGGGGAGAACAACTGTAGTGATCGACCGACCAACGGAGTCCCCGTGTCGCTGCCACCCCTGGTCGAGCCCGCCCCCGAGCTCACCGTAGACGAGGTTCGCAGGTACTCCCGCCACCTGATCATCCCTGATGTGGGGATGGACGGGCAGAAGCGGCTGAAGAACGCCAAGGTGCTGTGTGTGGGCGCCGGTGGCCTGGGCTCGCCGGCGCTGATGTACCTGGCGGCCGCGGGCGTGGGCACGCTCGGCATCGTGGAGTTCGACGAGGTCGACGAGTCGAACCTGCAGCGCCAGATCATCCACAGCCAGTCCGACATCGGCCGCTCCAAGGCCGAGTCCGCCTGTGACAGCGTCAAGGGCATCAACCCGTACGTGAACGTGATCCTTCACGAGGAGCGGCTTGAGGCCGACAACGTGATGGACATCTTCAGCCAGTACGACCTGATCGTCGACGGTACGGACAACTTCGCGACCCGCTACCTCGTCAACGACGCCTGCGTGCTGCTGAACAAGCCGTACGTGTGGGGCTCGATCTACCGCTTCGACGGCCAGGCCTCGGTCTTCTGGTCCGAGCACGGCCCCTGCTACCGCTGCCTCTACCCGGAGCCCCCGCCCCCGGGCATGGTCCCGTCCTGCGCCGAGGGCGGCGTGCTCGGTGTGCTGTGCGCGTCCATCGGCTCCATCCAGGTCAACGAGGCCATCAAGCTCCTCGCGGGCATCGGCGAGCCGCTGGTCGGCCGCCTGATGATCTACGACGCCCTGGAGATGCAGTACCGCCAGGTCAAGGTCCGCAAGGACCCGGACTGCGCGGTCTGCGGCGAGAACCCGACCGTCACCGAGCTCATCGACTACGAGGCCTTCTGCGGCGTCGTCTCCGAGGAGGCCCAGGAGGCGGCGGCCGGCTCCACGATCACTCCCAAGCAGCTCAAGGAGTGGATCGACGACGGCGAGAACATCGAGATCATCGACGTCCGCGAGATCAACGAGTACGAGATCGTCTCGATCCCCGGCGCCAAGCTGATCCCGAAGAACGAGTTCCTCATGGGCAGTGCCCTGGAGACCCTCCCGCAGGACCGGAAGATCGTCTTGCACTGCAAGACGGGTGTCCGCAGTGCGGAAGTCCTCGCGGTCCTGAAGTCCGCTGGCTTCGCCGACGCCGTGCACGTCGGCGGCGGCGTGATCGGCTGGGTCAACCAGATCGAGCCGGACAAGCCGGTCTACTGACCCGATCTGCTTCACGCGGCGGGGGCTTCGCGCACCACGGGTGCCCGAGGCCCCCGCCGTCGTCATGAGCAGACCTTGCCGTCCTTCGGGACCGTCCCCTGGAGCAGATACGCGTTCACCGTGGAGTCGACGCAGTCGTTGCCCTTCCCGTACGCGGCATGGCCCTCGCCCTTCCAGGTGATCATCACGCCGACGCCCTTGCCCAGCTCGTCCGCCATCCTCCGGGTGCCCTCGTAGGGCGTCGCCGGGTCCCCGGTGTTGCCGACCAGCAGGATCGGTGCCGCACCCGGTGCGCTCACCTCCGGGGTGTCGTACTGCCCGGCCACCGGCCAGTCGTGGCACCAGCCGGTCGTGTCCCAGCCCAGCATGGGGCCGAACACCGGCGAGACCTTCTCGAACCGCGGCAGCAGCTTCTTCGCCTCCTCGGCCGTCGGCCGCTGCTTGTCGTCCAAGCACGATATGACCCGTTGTGAGTGGCTTCCCGTGACGTAGTGGCCCGACGGGTCGCGGTCGTTGTATTCGTCGGCGAGCGCCAGGAGTTCCGAGCCGTCACCCTGCTGGGCCGTCTCCAGGGCGGTGGTCAGGGTCGGCCAGCTCGCCTCGCTGTAGAGCGGCCTGACTAGGCCGGTGAGCGCGAGTGGCTCCGTGAGCTTGCGCCCGGAGGACGTCGGCAGCGGGTTCGCGTCGATCCGCTTCAACAGGTCGACGATCTTCCGGGTGCCGTCCTCGGCGCCCTGGCCGGTGGACTTGAGGTAGTTGTTCAGCGCGCGCTGGAAGCCCCTGGCCTGGTTCTCGGCGTGTCCCTCGGCGTCGGCGCTCGGGTCGGAGACCGCGTCCAGGATCAGGCGCCCCACGTTCCTGGGGAACAAGTGGGCGTAGACGCCGCCGAGTTCGGTCCCGTAGGAGATGCCGAAGTAGTGCAGCTTGCGGTCACCGAGGACCTGGCGCATCAGGTCCATGTCGCGGGCGGAGTCGGTGGTCGACACATGCGCCATCAGGGTGCCCGCAGACTTCTGGCAGCCCTTGCCGAAGGCGGCGGCGTCCCGGAAGTACGCCTGCTCCTCGTCCGGGGTGTCCGGCGTGATGTCCACGGACTCGGAGGTCTCGATCTCCTTGTCGCTGCGGCAGCGGATGCCTTCGCTGGCGCCCACTCCGCGCGGGTCCCAGCTCACCAGGTCGTAGCGCTCGCCCAGTTCGGACGCGTTGGAGGCATACCACGGCAGGGTCGACCGCCCCGAGGCGCCGGGTCCGCCGAAGTTGAACAGGAGCGAGCCGATCCGGTCGTCGCCACTGGCCTTGGCGCGGATCAGCGCGAGGCCGATCGTCTCGCCGTCCGGCTTCTTCCAGTCCAGCGGCGTCTTGAGCGTCGTGCACTGCCACTCGTCGCCCGGCGCGGGAAAGCCCCCGGTGGCCTTGCAACGCCCCCAGTCGAGCTTCTGCGAGGTCAGCGACGACGGCAGCGGTGTCCCCGAGCCGGCGGACGTCGCCGATGAATCCGGCGTGCCCGTCTCCCCACCGGCCTCGCCGCCGTCGGACGAGCCGCCGCTGCAGCCCGTCACCAGCAGCGCGGCGGCGGCCGTCAGGGCCGTCCACCGTACGAAACGCGGCATGGCACTTCCCCCCTCGCAGGCCGTCCGCTCTGTGCCGCGGATGGCGGTCAGGCCATAGTAGGCAGATCACGAAAATGCCGTGACGACCTGTGGATAACTCCCTGACCTGCTGCTTTGTGGGATTCCAGCTTGGGATTCGAGCTTGGGATTCGGCTCGCGTTTCGGCTCGGGCCCGGGGCCGGAGGTCCGCGCCGGGGTGCCGACCCGGTCTCAGCCGCAGACGGTGCCTGCCGCCGGAACCTTCCCGTCCAGCAGATATCCGTTCACCGCGGCCTGCACGCACCGGTCCTTGCTGTTGTACGCCCCGTGCCCCTGCCCCCGGTACGTCAGCTCGACGCCCACCCCCTTGCCCAGCGCCTCCACCATCCGCCGAGCGCCCTCGTACGGTGTGGCCGGGTCGCCCGTGTTGCCCACGACGAGGATCGGGGCCGAGCCGGGCGCGCTGACATCGGGGTGGTCGGCGGCGCCCGCCACCGGCCAGTCGGTGCAGTTGAGCAGGGACCAGGCGAAGGAGTCACCGAACAGGCTTGAGGCGGACCGGAATTCGGGCAGCTGCTGCTCCACGTACTCGGGGGTGTACCGAGATTTGCTGTCGGCGCAGTTGATCGAGATGTTGGCGGCGGTGATGTTGCTGTACTCGCCGTTCTTGTTGCGCCCGTTCAACGAGTCGGACAGCAGCATCAGGATCGAGCCGTCACCGCCGTACGCCTGTTCCAGGCCCTGGGTGAGGTACGGCCAGAAGTCCTGCGAGTACAACGCCTGCGCGATGCCGCTGGTCGCGGCGCTCTGGGTCAGCTGACGCGGGAAGACGCCCTCGATCGGCTTGCTGTCGAGGTCCTCCAGCAGCTTGGCGATGCGGTCCTTGACGTCCTCGGGGGTGTCGCCGATCGGGCAGCCCCCGGCCTTGGAGGTGCAGTCCGCGGCGAAGTTGCCGAGCGCGAGCTGGAAGCCCTTGACCTGCCCGAGTGTCGCCCCTTCCGTGTTCTGCGTCGGGTCGACGACCGCGTCGAAGACGGCACGCCCCACGCTCTTGGGGAACAAGTGGGCGTAGACGCCGCCGAGTTCGGTGCCGTAGGAGATGCCGAAGTAGTGCAGCTTGTCGTCGCCCAGGACCTGGCGCATCAGGTCCATGTCGCGGGCCGCGTCGGTGGTGGCCACATACGGCAGCATCCCGTTGGAGTTCTTCTCACACGCCTTGTTGAACTCCTTGGTGCCGTCGAGCAGTTCCGCCCGCTCGGCGGCGTCGTCGGGCGAGGAGTCCTGCTGGAAGTAGGCGTCGAGCTGCTGGTCGTTCTCGCACCGCACGGGCTCGCTGCGGCCCACCCCGCGCGGGTCGAAGCTCACCAGGTCGTAGCGGGTGCGCAACGTCTCGTACTTGTCGCCGAAGGAGGGCAGCGTGGTGACGCCGGAGCCGCCTGGCCCGCCGAAGTTGAAGATCAGTGAGCCGATTCGCTGGTTCTCGTCCCCGCTGGCCTTCGCCCGGATCAGCTCGATGTCGATCGTGTCGCCCTTGGGTTCGTCCCAGTCCCGGGGCGCCTTCATCGTGGCGCACTGCCAGGTGCCGCCGTCCGGCAGCGGCGACGGGCTGCCCTGGCCGCCCTGTGCCTGCGAGGGTGCGGGGCAGTCCTTCCAGCTCAGCTCCTGAGCCGTCAGGTCCTTCTCCCCTGAGTCGTCGTCGCTGCAGCCCGCCAGCAGGGAGGACAGCAGCAGGGCGCTGGCGGTCAGGGCAGCTGCGCGCGTCCGGGGAGGGTTCGGCATGGTCCCATCCTGCGGTCGTACGTGGTGGGGCGCTCGGGGCACGGGCCGTACGAGGTACCACGACGCCTCACCTGTTCGGTGCCCCTACAACGTACGACGCCTGGGCTACAGCGCGCCCTTGCGGGTCAGGTGGTTGAAGGCCAGCCAGCCCGGCAGCACCGGCAGCCACAGCGTCAGCATCCGGAAGAGCAGCACCGAGGGCGCGGCGACCTCGCTCTGCAGACCGACGGCGATCAGACCGACGGTCAGGGTCACGTCCACGGCGCCCACGCCGCCCGGGGTCGGGGCCGCCGAGCCGAGTGCGTTGCCCGCCAGGAACACGACAGCCACGCTGGCGAGGCTGAGCGAGGTCCCCCCGCTGCCGAAGGCCCGGATCGAGGCGTCCAGGCACATCACGAAGCAGGCGGTCAGCAGCAGCATGCCGCCGATGCCGGTGACCAGCTTCTGCGGCCGCTGGAGCACGTCGAGCATGCGCGGCACGACACCCGCGAACAGCGACCTCACGCGCGTGACGACGAATTTCCGCAGGAACGGTACCGAGGTCACCACGAGCACCAGCACCGCCACCGTCAGCAGACCCGCGATGACGGTCCGGGACGGCGACAGCGACGGCGTCTTCTCGGTGCCGGTGAGGTAGCCGAAGGCCAGCAGCATCAGGATGTGGCAGCCGAGCCCGAACAGTTGCGAGGCGCCGACGCTCGCCACCGCGAGCCCCGGCCGCACTCCCGAGCGCTGCAGGAAGCGCGTGTTGAGGGCGACGCCACCGACCGCTGCCGGCGCGACGATCTTCACGAACGATCCGGCGACCTGAGCCGCGACGGTCCGCCGGAACGGCACCCGCTCGGGCACGAACCCCAGCAGCGCCATGGCCGCCGCGACGTAGCTGGCGGCCGAGAACAGCACGGCAGCAGCCACCCAGCCCCACTGGGCGTTGGAGATGAGCGGGCCGAACTCGATGTGTGTGAGCTGTGTCAGCAGGAAGTACGCGGCGATGGCGCCGGCGATGAAGCTGATCAGTGTGCGTGGCCGCACCCGCTCCAGGCGGGCCGGCTCGACCGGTGCCTGCGGCCTGATCAGCAGCACCTCATGGCGGATCTGCGTGAGCAGGTCCTCTTCGCGCGCCTCCTGCAGGGCTTCGTCGATGGCTTCGTCGATGGCCCGCTTCTCGGCCCGCGCCTGCGCCCGCACGGTCTTCTTGTCCGGCTTGTCGAGTACGACCCCGGCGTCCGGTGCCTCCTCGGTGCGGGCCTGCTTGGCGTGCCGGGACGCCTCCAGTACCGCCTCGCGCTCGCGCTGGGCCCGTTCCCGGGCGAGTTTGCGCAGTGTCGCGCGCGTGGAGCGGCTCAGCGCGATGGGCTGGAGCATCGGCAGACAGTCGGCCACGGCGTCGGGGCCGAGCACGCTCACCGCCGAGGCCACCGCGCGCTCGGCGCCCACCCGGAGGCCGAGGGTCACCAGCAGCTGGGAGATGTCCATCCGCAGCAGCAGATTGTTGGCCGCGATCTCGCCGATGCGCAGGTCGGAGATGATCACCTTGCCGGAACGATCCACCAAAATCGCGTCACCGACCAGCCTGCGGTGGGCGATCCGCCGGGACTGCAACGCCTTGACCTGGAGCCAGGCGCCGCGCAGCAGATCGTCGGTGATCTCCTCGTCGGACAGCGAGTCCAGGGTGTGCCCGCCGGAGTGCTCGTAGACCAGCATCACGGCGTCCGGGCCGAGCTCGGAGGTGGCGATCAGCTTGGGCGCGTTGGCACCGGCCGCGATGGCCGCGTAGGCGAGCAGCGCCTCCTGCTCCAGGGCCTGGCGCAGCGACTGAAGACTGCTGCGGGTCGCGAAGCCGCGCAGGGTGAGATTGCGCCACGCGCGATAGAAGAACCCCTGCGCCTGCTGCTCACGGTCGACCACCGTGACATCCAGCGGCGGACCGTCCTCCAGGGTGACGAAGTAGCGCCGGCCCCGGTCGCCGGTCTCCTGTGTGTCGGAGATCTCCTCGCGGGCGGCGCTCACGGGGCGGAATCCGACGTGCCGCAGGCCCGCCATCAGGGTCCGTCCGGTGGGACGGACATTGGGCGAGCCGACCGCGTACAGCGTGCCGTAGGCGACGGTCCAGCCGATCAGCAGCGTCAGGATGATCGAGAACGGCGTGGTGTAGCCGGTGACCAGCATGGAGAAGGCGTACAGGACCAGCACCGCCCACAGGACCGCACGCCAGCGGGGTCTGCGGGACATGCCCACGGCCGTCATGTACGCGATGACCGGCGCGAGATAGCCGTGCACCGGGTCGGTCAGGGAGCCGAGGTCACCGGGTGAGGGCTGGGTCAGCGCGTCCCGGATGGACTCGGGGGCGGCCCGCGCGACCCACAGGTCGGTGGCGAGTGTCACACCGTGCGCGAGGACGGCCGCGAGGACGCCGTCGGCGATACGCAGCCCGTCCCGCTTGATCAGCCGCTCGATCGCGAAGGCGACGGGCACCAGCAGGATCGCGATGCTGGACACCAGCCCGGCCATCTTGCTGAAGACGTCGGGTGCCTGACCGGTGCCCTTGTTGATGTCCTGTTCGAGACCAGAGGTGGTGCCGTGCGCGAACGCGGCGATGGCGAGCAGCAGGGCGATGCCCAGCACACCCACCAGCAGCCGCATCAGGTCGGACGGACGGTGCACGCGCGCGGGGAGGAGCGGTTCGTCGCCCTCGACCTCGTCGACGTGCGCCTCGTCCAGGTCGTAGGCCTTCCCCTCGACGGCCTTGCGGCCGGTGTCACTCGTGCCGGCGCCCTTCCTGGGCTCGTCCTTCTCGGCCTCGTCCTGCTCGCCGTCGCCCCTGTCGCCGGTGGCCTTCATGTCGGCGTCGGCGGTGCCCGGGCGCGACGAAGCGTCAGAGGTGCTCTGCGTGCCCTCCGGGTGTGCACCCTGCTGCTTCATCGTCTCTTCTTGATCTCGTATCACCAGTCACCGCCCGCATGATGGTGGCATGCCCCACCGACACACGGGGGCATCAGGGTGCAAATGCGGGGTCGCACAGTCTGCCCGAACCGTCGCCCCGGGGCGAGGCACACGCACGGTGGCGAGCTCGTCACATTGTCGGTGGGGTGGGGCAGGATGGGGCGGATGAGCGAGGAGAGCCTTCCGGACGACGCCCGCCCGGCGTACGACGACGCACCCTCGGAGCACGCGGACGCGCTGCCCGAGTACGCCGAGCGGGTCCTTGAAGTCGCCGAACTGATCCCGCCGGGTCGCGTCATGACGTACGGGGACGTCGCGGAGTGGCTGGAGGAGGGCGGGCCCCGCCAGGTCGGCCGGGTGATGGCCCTCTACGGGGGAGCAGTCCCGTGGTGGCGTGTGGTCCGCGCGGACGGGGTCCTGCTGCCCGGCCACGAGCTGAGAGCACTGGAGCAGTACCGCGCGGAGAGCACACCCCTGAAGGAGGCGAGCCGGGCCGCCGAGGGCCACCTGCCGCGCCTCGACATGAAGCGCGCGCGGTGGGACGGCGGCGAACGCGCACAGGGTCACACCTGACAGCTTCCGCCATCGGACCGCCCTCGGTGTGACCCGTGATCCGTACGGGGGAAACGGGGCACGTCCGTGGCATGACGTACGTTCGTGAGACGAGGGACGCACGTGGCACGAGTGCCCCGAGGGATGAATCGGAAGCCCTGCTTCCGCACCATTCGTCGGCGTAGCGTCAACTGCGCGTGTCCCCCTCATCCCGAGGCCACCGCCCTCCACGCACGAGGGGCGCGCCACCAGCACACCCACCAGGACCGGCGAACCACGTGAGCTCCTCTTCCTCCACCAGGCGCCTGTCGCACCCTCAGGTGCGACAGGGGACCCGTGGCGCTTACCGGCTGGTGCGTACTCCTGTCGTGCAAGTGGCTCCCCCTCGTCTTGACGCCGCACAACGCGCGGTGGTTGACCACACGGCCGGCCCAATGCTCGTTCTCGCAGGTCCGGGCACCGGAAAGACCACCACGCTCGTCGAGTCCGTGGCGGCGCGCATAGCCCGTGGCGGCGACCCCGAGCGCATCCTGGTGCTGACCTTCAGCCGCAGGGCCGCCGTGGAACTGCGTGACCGCATGGCGCTGCGCATAGGGGCGGCACGCGCGCCCCAGGCGACCACGTTCCACTCGTTCTGTTACGCCCTCGTCCGCGCCCACCAGGACAGCGACCTGTTCGTGGAGCCGCTGCGGCTGCTGTCCGGCCCCGAGCAGGACGTGACCGTACGGGAGCTGCTCGCGGGCCAGCCCGACCTGGAGCGGCTCGGTCTCGCCCATGTGCGCTGGCCGGACGAACTGCGCGCCTGTCTGACCACCCGCGGCTTCGCCGACGAGGTCCGCGCGGTCCTCGCCCGCAGCCGTGAGCTGGGCCTCGGGCCGGGCGCCCTGGACGCCTTCGCGCGCCGCATCGGCCGCCCCGACTGGCGCGCCGCGGCCGCCTTCCTCGCCGAGTACCTCGACGTGCTCGACATGCAGGGCGTGCTCGACTACGCCGAACTGGTCCACCGCGCGGTGCTCCTCGCCCGCCGCCCCGAGACCGCCCAGCGACTCGCCGCGCAGTACGACGCCGTGTACGTCGACGAGTACCAGGACACCGACCCGGCCCAGGTACGGCTGCTGCACGCCCTGGCCGGCGGTGGCCGCAGCCTGGTCGCCTTCGGTGACCCCGACCAGTCGATCTACGCCTTCCGGGGCGCCGACGTGAACGGCATCCTGGAGTTCCCCCGGGCCTTCCCGCGCGCGGACGGCCGCCCCGCGCCCGTCGAGGTCCTGCGCACCTCCCGCCGCTCCGGTGCCGCCCTGCTGGCCGCGACCCGGCTGCTGACCCAGCGCATGCCGCTCACCCGGCTCCCGGCGGAGAAGGTACGCGCCCACCGCGAGCTCGCCCCGGTCCGCGAGGGCGGTCGCGTCGAGGTCTTCACGTATCCGACGCCCGGCACCGAGCTGGACAACATCGCCGACATCCTGCGCCGGGCCCACCTGGAGGACGGCGTGCCCTGGGGCGAGATGGCCGTCCTGGTGCGCGCGGGATCGCGCACGATCCCGACGGTGCGACGCGCGCTCACGGCCGCCGGGGTGCCCTTGGACATCGACGGCGACGATCTGCCACTGCGGCACGAGCCGGCCGTCGCGCCCCTGCTGACGGCCTTGCGGGCGGTGGCAGCGGCGGAGTCGCAGCCCGCGCGGGGTGACGGTGACGTGCGTACCGAGGAAGGCGACGTGCGCACTGAGGAACGCGATGTGCGCACGGTGGAGGCAGTCGCAGCCGAGGGCGACGTCTTGGCCGACCGGCGGGAAGCCGCGGACGCCTCCTCGACGGGTCGGCCCGGGCCTGACGACGATGCCTCGGCCGACCGGCCCGACCCCGGTGTCTCCTGGCTCGACACCGAAACCGCCCTGACCCTGCTCGCCTCCCCCCTCGCCGGCATGGACGCCGCCGACCTGCGCCGCCTCGGACGTGCCCTGCGCGACGAGGAGCGGGCCGCGGGCAATCCCCTGCCGCCGCCCTCGGACGAGCTGCTCGCGCGGGCGCTGGCCGAGCCGGAGCGGCTGGCGGTGCACGACCCCACGTACGCGCGTGGCGCCCAGCGTCTCGGCGCGCTGCTCCGCAAGGCCCGTGAGCGCCTCGCGGGCGGCGGTACGGCCGAGGAGGCGCTGTGGGACCTGTGGGAGGGCACGCCCTGGCCCACGCGCCTGGAGCGGGCCGCCCGCCGGGGCGGCGCGGCCGGACGCAACGCCGACCGTGATCTGGACGCCGTGTGCGCGCTGTTCGCGACGGCGGCCCGCGCGGAGGAGCGCACCGGCGGCCGGGGCGCCCTGAACTTCCTGGAGGAGATCGACGCCGAGGACATCGCCGCCGACACCCTCACGCGGCGTGCGGTACGCCCCGACGCCGTGCGCCTGATGACCGCGCACCGATCCAAGGGCCTTGAGTGGCCCCTGGTCGTCGTCGCCGGCGTCCAGGAGGGCCTGTGGCCGGACCTGCGCCGCCGCGGCTCCCTCCTGGAGGCCGACCGCATCGGCCGCGACGGACTCGCCGAACCGCTCACCCCCGGGGCGCTGCTGGCGGAGGAGCGCCGTCTGTTCTACGTCGCCGCCACACGCGCGCGTGAACGCCTCGTCGTCACCGCGGTGAAGGCCCCGGCGGACGACGGCGACCAGCCCTCCCGTTTCCTGACCGAGCTCGGCGTCGAGCCTAGGGACGTGACGGGCCGCCCGCGCCGCCCGCTGGCCGTCGCCGCGCTGGTCGCCGAACTCCGGGCGACGACGGTCGACCCGCGCGCGTCGGACACCCTCAGGCAGGCCGCCGCCCGCCGGCTGGCCCGGCTGGCCGCGCTCGCCGACGAGGACGGCCGCCCGCTGGTCCCGTCCGCGCACCCCTACCGCTGGTGGGGCATGTTCGAGCCGACCGAGTCCAAGGTGCCGCTGCGCAACCGCGACCAGCCCGTCGTGCTCTCCGGAAGCGCTCTTGATCAGCTTGCCAACGCCTGTTCCCTGCAGTGGTTCCTGGGCCGGGAGGTGAAGGCCGACGCGCCCGCCACCGCCGCTCAGGGCTTCGGCAACGTGGTCCACGTCCTCGCCGACGAGGTGGCCTCCGGGCACACTCCGGCCGATCTCGTGGTCCTGATGGAGCGCCTCGACTCGGTGTGGAACGCGCTGGCCTTCGACGCGCCGTGGAAGTCGGCCCAGGAGAAGGACAACGCGCGCGTGGCGCTCGAACGCTTCCTCAAGTGGCATGTGATGGACCGTGCGGGGCGTACGCCGGTGGCGAGCGAGCACGACTTCGACGTGACCCTGGCGGCCGGCGACTTCGAGGTGCGCATCCGCGGCCAGATGGACCGCGTCGAGGCCGACGGCGAAGGCCGCGCCTATGTCGTCGACTTCAAGACCGGCAAGCAGGCGCCCAGCGCGGCCGAGGTGGCCCGGCACCCGCAGCTCGCCGTCTATCAGCTCGCCGTCCGCGAGGGCGCCGTGGACGAGGCCTTCGACGGAGTGCGCCCGGAGCCGGGCGGTGCCGAACTCGTCCAGCTGCGCCAGGGCGCCGCCAAGCGGGACGGCGGCGAGACGCTGCCCAAGGTGCAGGGGCAGGAACCGCTGGAAGGCCCGGAGGGGGAGTGGGTCGGCGAACTGCTGGCCACGGCGGCGGGCAAGGTCCTCGACGAGCGGTTCGCCCCCAGCACGGGACAGCACTGCACACACTGCGCGTTCCGGGCGTCGTGCAGCGCACGACCCGAGGGACGGCACGTGGTCGAGTAATCCCCCATACGAGTAAATCCCCCCATACAGGGGCGAGTCGAGCAGGCCGCAGATGGCCGAGCAACCGGAGTGATCGATCGCACCACCCGTGCTGACCTGTGCTTCTTCCGGCCCGACGGCCGATCCGGCATCCAGTGTCAGTGCCCGCCGCTAGCCTCTCTGAGGTGTCCGCCCGTATCACCGATCCCGAGCAGCTCAAGGAGCTCCTCGGCATCCCGTTCACTCCGGAGCAGACGGCCTGCATCATCGCGCCGCCCGCCCCGCAGGTGATCGTGGCCGGAGCCGGATCGGGCAAGACGACGGTGATGGCGGCACGCGTGGTGTGGCTGGTCGGCACCGGCCAGGTCGCCCCCGAACAGGTCCTCGGCCTGACCTTCACCAACAAGGCCGCCGGTGAACTCGCCGAGCGCGTCCGCAAGGCCCTGGTCAAGGCCGGTGTCACCGACCCCGATGTCATCGACCCGGACAACCCGCCGGGCGAGCCGGTGATCTCGACGTACCACGCCTTCGCCGGCCGTCTGCTGACCGACCACGGCCTGCGTATCGGCCTCGAACCGACGTCCCGCCTGCTCGCCGACGCCACCCGCTACCAGCTCGCCGCGCGTGTGCTGCGCGAGGCCCCGGGACCGTACCCGGCCCTGACCCGCTCCTTCGCCGACCTGGTCAGCGACCTCCTCGCCCTCGACGCCGAACTCGCCGAGCACCTCGTACGCCCCGAGGCCCTGCGCGCGTACGACGCCGAACTGCTGCTCACGCTGCAGGGCGCCAAGCTCAGCAACGCCGATCTGCGCAAGGTGCCCGAGACGGCCGCGGCCCGCCGCGAACTCGCCGAGTTGGTGGTCCGCTACCGGGCCGCCAAGCGGGAACGCGACCTCCTCGACTTCGGCGACCAGATCGCGCTCTCGGCACGGCTCGCCGGGATCCCCGAAGTGGGCGGCATCCTGCGCGACGAGTTCCGGGTGGTCCTCCTGGACGAGTACCAGGACACATCCGTCGCCCAACGCGTCCTCCTCGCGGGCCTGTTCGGGGGCGGCACCGGCCATCCCGTGACCGCCGTGGGCGACCCCTGCCAGGCCATCTACGGCTGGCGCGGTGCCTCCGTCGCCAACCTCGACGACTTCCCCGAGCACTTCGCCCGCTCCGACGGGCGCCCATCCGCCCGCCAGGCGCTCAGCGAGAACCGCCGCAGCGGCGGCCGTCTCCTCGATCTCGCCAACGGCCTCGCGGAGCCATTGCGCGCCATGCACGCGGGTGTGGAGGCACTCCGCCCGGCCCCGGGAGCCGAGCGCGACGGCATGGTCCGCTGCGCGCTGCTGCCCACCCACGCCGAGGAGATGGACTGGATCGCCGAGTCCATCGCCCATCTCGTGAACACCGGCAAGGCACCGGGTGAGATCGCCGTCCTGTGCCGTACGGCGACCGACTTCGCCGAGATCCAGGGCGCGCTCGTCGCCCGGGACGTCCCCGTCGAGGTGGTCGGCCTGTCCGGGCTGCTCCACCTGCCCGAGATCGCCGACCTGGTCGCCGTCTGCGAGGTCCTCCAGGACCCGGGCGCCAACGCCTCCCTGGTCCGCCTGCTCACCGGCCCGCGCTGGCGCATCGGTTCGCGCGACCTCGCCCTCCTGGGGCGGCGCGCACGGCTACTGGTGTCCCACGCGCGCGTGGACGGCGACGACGACCCGGACCGCCGGCTCGCCGAGGCCGTCGAGGGGGTCGACCCCGCCGAGGTGATCTCCCTGGCGGACGCCCTCGACACGTTCCTGGAGACGCCGTTCGACGGCGACGGGGACGACGACCACCTGCCCTTCTCGCCGGACGCGCGCGTGCGGTTCGCCCGCCTGGCTGCCGAACTGCGCGACCTGCGCCGCTCCCTGTCCGACCCGCTGATGGACGTCCTGCACCGCGTCCTCGCCGTCACCGGACTGGAGGTCGAGCTGTCGGCCTCCCCACACGCCCTGGCCGCGCGTCGCCGCGAGACCCTGTCCAACTTCCTCGACATCGCCGCCTCGTTCGCGGCCGGTGACAACGAGGCGACCCTGCTCGCCTTCCTCGCCTTCCTGCGCACCGCCGCCCAGTACGAGAAGGGCCTCGACAACGCCCTCCCCGGCGGCGAGAACACCGTGAAGGTGCTCACCGCGCACAAGTCCAAGGGCCTGGAGTGGGACGTCGTGGCCGTCCCCGGCCTGGTCACCGGCACCTTCCCCAGCACCAAGGGCCGCGAGAAGTGGACCGCGCAGGGCAAGGTGCTCCCGCACGAACTGCGCGGCGACACCGACACGCTCCCCGACATCGCCTCCTGGGACGCCCGCGGCCTGAAGGCCTTCCAGGAGGCCATGAAGGACCACCAGCACACCGAGGAGCTCCGCCTCGGCTACGTCACCTTCACCCGCCCCCGCTCCCTGCTCCTCGGCTCCGGCCACTGGTGGGGCCCCTCCCAGAAGAAGCCCCGCGGCCCCTCCGACTTCCTTCAGGCCCTGTACGACCACTGCGCGGCCGGATACGGCGAGATCGAGGCCTGGGCGGACGAGCCTGCCGAGGACGAGGAGAACCCGGCCCTGCACCGGGAGAACGCCGACCAGGTGTGGCCCCTGCCGCTGGACGAGGCCGCCCTGACCCGACGTCGCGCGGCCGCCGAGACGGTCCTGGCCCACCTGGAGAACCTCACCCCCGACGAGGACGGCCGGCCTGCCGCGACGCACGACCCGGACACGTACGACGACCCGGACTGGCCCCCGCCACCGGACGACGAAGCGTTCCCCGACGAGCCCATCGACGAGCTCACCGAGGAGGACCCCGGCGACTGGGACTCCTGGACCACCGACCGCCCCGACCGCCCAGCCATCCCGCACCAGGCGACATCCCCGGAACCCCGAGCCGAGCTCCCCGCACGCCCCCACCCCACGGACCCGGGCCCCCTCACCCCGGAGGAGGCCCGCACCATCGCCTCCTGGGACCGCGATCTCGACGCCCTCACCGGGGAGCTCCTGCGCGCCCGCGCGAGCGTCACGGACGTCCCCCTGCCCGCGTCGCTCACCGTGTCCCAGCTGCTGCGGCTGGCCGCCGACCCGGACGGGTTCGCGCAGGAACTCGCGCGCCCCATGCCGCGCCCTCCACAACCCGCCGCACGTCGAGGCACCCGATTCCACGCCTGGGTAGAGGCCCGCTTCGAAGAGCTGACGCTGCCCATGCTGGAGCCGGACGACCTGCCCGGCAGCGAGACCGAGATCGCCGACGAGCGTGACCTGGAAGCTCTCAAGGACGCCTTCGAGCGCACCGAGTACGCGCACCGCACGCCGTACCGGGTCGAGGCCCCGTTCCAGCTCGCGATCGCCGGCCGCGTCGTACGGGGCCGTATCGATGCCGTCTACAGGGAAGACAGGGAGACCACGGGAGACACGGAAGAAGACAGGGAGGCCACGGGAGACCCGGAAGATGACGGCGACGGCGTGACGGGCGACGGCGTGACGTACGAGATCGTCGACTGGAAGACCAACCGCACCCGCACCGCCGACCCGCTCCAGCTCGCCCTGTACCGGCTCGCCTGGGCCGAGCAGCAGGGCGTGCCGCTGGCGTCGGTCGACGCCGCGTTCGTGTACGTCCGCACTGGCGAGGTCGTACGCCCCGGCGAGCTGCCGGACCGGGCGGCACTGGAACGGCTGCTCACCGAGGAGCCGCTCCCCGAGGCGGACTGTGAGGAACCGCCCAACCAGGATGTCGGTGCGGGCCGATAGGCTCGTGACCATGAGCCAGACCCCGGACAGCGCCGTCCGCACGTACATCGAGCAGCATCGTGCCGCCTTCCTCGACGAGCTCGCCGAGTGGCTGCGCATCCCCTCCGTGTCGGCCCAGCCCGACCACGCGCCCGACGTACGCCGCAGTGCCGACTGGCTCGCCGCCAAGCTCAAGGAGACCGGGTTCCCGACCGCCGAGGTCTGGCCGACCCCGGGCGCCCCTGCCGTCTTCGCGGAGTGGCCCTCCGAGGACCCGCAGGCGCCCACGGTCCTCGTCTACGGCCACCACGACGTGCAGCCCGCCGCCCGCGAGGACGGCTGGGACAGCGAGCCCTTCGAGCCCGTCGTCCGCGATGGGCGCCTCTACGCGCGCGGGGCGGCCGACGACAAGGGCCAGGTGTTCTTCCACACACTCGGCGTCCGCGCCCACCTCGCCACCACGGGCCGCAGCACCCCGGCCGTCAACCTGAAGCTGCTCATCGAAGGTGAGGAGGAGTCCGGCTCCCCGCACTTCCGCGCCCTCGTCGAGGAGCACGCCGACCGGCTCGCGGCCGACGCCGTGATCGTGTCCGACACCGGCATGTGGTCCGTGGACACCCCCACCGTCTGCACCGGCATGCGCGGCCTCGCCGAGTGCGAGATCCGGCTGTCCGGCCCCGACCAGGACATCCACTCCGGCTCCTTCGGCGGCGCCGTCCCCAACCCGGCGACCGCCGCCGCCCGCCTGGTCGCCGCCCTGCACGACGAGCACGCGCGCGTGGCGATCCCAGGCTTCTACGACGGCATCGTGGAGCTGACCGACCGCGAGCGCGAGCTCTTCGCCGAGCTGCCCTTCGACGAGCAGCAGTGGCTGCGCACCGCCAAGTCGTACGCCACCCAGGGCGAGGCCGGCCACACCACCCTGGAGCGCGTCTGGGCCCGCCCGACCGCCGAGGTCAACGGCATCGGAGGCGGCTACCAGGGACCCGGCAGCAAGACGATCATCCCGTCCTCCGCCATGGTGAAGCTCTCGTTCCGCCTGGTGGCGGGACAGGAACTCGACCACATCGAGAAGGTGGTCCACGCCTGGGCGGCCGAGCAGGTGCCCGCCGGCATCCGCTGGGAGATCACGTTCTCGGCCGGTACGCGCCCGTGCCTGACACCGCTGGACCACCCGGCCCTGCAGTCCGTCGTACGCGCCATGGGCCGCGCCTTCGAGGGCCCCGTCCGCTTCACGCGCGAGGGCGGCTCGGGACCCGCGGCCGACCTCCAGGACGTCCTCGGCGCACCCGTGCTCTTCCTCGGCATCTCCGTCCCCTCCGACGGCTGGCACGCCCCGAACGAGAAGGTCGAGCTCGACCTGCTTCTCAAAGGCGTCGAGACCACCGCATACCTGTGGGGCGACCTCGCCGAGAACTGGCGCCATGCGCCCTGAACGAGCAGGGCCGTCCGGAGCGGTGCCGCGCACGGGGCACACTGTGCAGGCCGCCCCGCACCGCCGAGTCCTGCCGCACCCGGTCGCCTCCCGTCCCACGTCCCGCCGATCCGCCCGCCGAAGCACACCGTTCCACTGGGGGAGTTGGAAGCACCCGTGACCACCTGGACCGACCACACCGCCGACCGACCCATCTCGCTCACCGTCCCCAGCGGCATCGACCGCGCTGCCCACCACCGGCTCGACGAGGCCTGGCTCGCGGCGGCGTGGAGCCACCCCACGACCCGTTGCTTCGTGGTCTCCGGCGGCCAGGTCCTCATCGACGAGACGGCGGACGGGCGCACCGAACTCGTCATGACCCCCTCCTTCGAGGCTCCCCTCACCGAGGCGCACCGCTACTTCCTCGGTATCGACGAGGACGGCGTCAGCTACTTCGCCCTTCAGAAGGACGCGCTGCCCGGCCGTATCGACCAGTCAGCGCGCGCGGCCGGTCTGCGCGAGGCGGGCCTGCTGCTGTCACCGCGTGACGTGGGCCTGATGGTGCACGCCGTCGGCCTGGAGAACTGGCAGCGCACCCACCGCTTCTGCTCCCGCTGCGGCGAGCGCACCGTGATCGCCGCGGCCGGGCACATCCGCCGCTGCCCCGCCTGCGGCGCCGAGCACTACCCGCGCACCGACCCGGCCGTGATCATGGCCGTCACCGACGAGGACGACCGCATCCTGCTGGGACGCCAGGTCCACTGGCCCGAGGGCCGTTTCTCGACGCTCGCGGGCTTCGTCGAGCCAGGCGAGTCCATCGAGCAGGCGGTGCGCCGCGAGGTGTCCGAGGAGGCCGGGATCACCGTCGGCGAGGTCGAGTACGTCGCCAGCCAGCCCTGGCCCTTCCCGTCCAGCCTCATGCTGGGCTTCATGGCCCACGCCACCTCCACCGAGGTCGAGGTCGACGGCGACGAGATCCACGAGGCCCGCTGGTTCTCCCGCGAGGAACTGGGCGCCGCCTTCGAATCCGGCGAGGTCCTGCCGCCCTACGGCATCTCGATCGCGGCCCGTCTGATCGAGCTCTGGTACGGCAAGCCGCTGCCGACGCGCGGTGTCTGACCACTGAAGGAAGCAGCCGAGCGCAAAGAGGGAGGGTGGCCGCCCCGAGCCGGGACGGCCACCCTCCTTCTTTGCCTTTACGCGTCGATCACACGCCGATCTTCTGCTTCACCTGAGCCAGCGACGGGTTCGTCAGCGTCGAACCGTCCCCGAAGAGCACGGTCGGGACCGTCTGGTTTCCGCCATTCGCCTTCTCGACGAACGCCGCGGACTCCGGGTCCTGCTCGATGTTGATCTCGGTGTACGCGATGCCCTCGCGCTCCAGCTGCTTCTTCAGCCGCTGGCAGTAACCGCACCACGTCGTGCTGTACATCGTCACAGTGCCCTGCATGTCTCGCGCGCTCCTTGGATGGCTCGGGGGATCGGATCGTTCGATGAGGGAACGTACGCCACCCCGGCGCCATTCCCGCCCGGGGTATGCCCGGCACGTGACGCCTGCCGCATTGGTACGACTATCAGTGCCTGCCTGTGGACAACCGGCACAGCCGTCTCCGGCGACCTGGCAGCATGGCCGTGTGACAGCAGCAACGCACTCCACCCTCTTCCCGCAGGCACCGGACTCTGCCGACGCGGTGCTCGAAGGGCTCGACCCCGAGCAGCGCGAGGTGGCCACCGCCCTGCACGGGCCGGTGTGCGTGCTCGCGGGCGCCGGTACGGGCAAGACCCGGGCGATCACCCACCGCATCGCCTACGGGGTGCGCGCCGGCATCCTCCAGCCGTCCAGCGTGCTCGCCGTCACCTTCACCAACCGCGCCGCCGGAGAGATGCGCGGCCGGCTGCGCCAGCTGGGCGCCGCCGGAGTGCAGGCCCGCACCTTCCATTCCGCTGCCCTGCGTCAGCTCCAGTACTTCTGGCCGAAAGCGATCGGCGGCTCCATGCCCCGGCTCGTCGACCGCAAGATCCAGCTCGTCGCCGACGCGGCCGCCGCCTGCCACATCCGCCTCGACCGGAACGAGCTGCGGGACGTCACCGCCGAGATCGAGTGGTCCAAGGTCACCCAGACCGTCCCCGCCGACTACGCGCTCGCCACCGCCAAGGCCGGCCGCGACGCCCCCCGCGACCCGGCCGAGACCGCCCAGATCTACAACGTCTACGAGGACCTCAAGCGGGACCGCTCCGTCATCGACTTCGAGGACGTCCTGCTGCTCACCGTCGGCATCCTCCAGGACCGCCACGACATCGCCGACCAGGTCCGCTCCCAGTACCAGCACTTCGTCGTCGACGAGTACCAGGACGTCAGCCCGCTCCAGCAGCGCCTGCTGGAGCTCTGGCTCGGCAACCGGGACAACCTGTGCGTGGTCGGTGACGCCAGCCAGACGATCTACTCGTTCACAGGAGCAACTCCCGACCATCTCCTTGACTTCCGCACCCGCCACCCCGGCGCCACCGTCGTCAAGCTGGTCCGCGACTACCGCTCCACCCCCCAGGTCGTCCACCTCGCCAACGGTCTGCTCGCCCAGGCCCGGGGCCGCGCCGCCGACCACCGCCTGGAGCTGATCTCCCAGCGCGACCCGGGCCCCGAACCCGTCTACACCGAGTACACCGACGAGCCCGCCGAGGCCGAGGGCGCCGCCCGCCGCATCCGGGAACTCATGGACGCGGGCGTCCCGGCCAGCGAGATCGCCATCCTGTTCCGTACGAACTCCCAGTCCGAGATCTATGAGCAGGCCCTCGCCGACGCGGGCGTGTCCTACCAGCTGCGGGGCGCCGAGCGCTTCTTCGACCGGCCCGAGGTGCGCAAGGCGGGCATCGCCCTGCGCGGAGCGGCCCGCTTCGGGGGCAACGACTCACTCCTCGACGACGCCGTCGACCTGCCCTCCCAGGTGCGTGCCGTGCTGTCGGGGGAGGGCTGGACGACCGAGCCCCCGGCCGGCTCCGGCGCCGTCAGAGAGCGCTGGGAGTCGCTGGCCGCCCTGGTGAACCTCGCCCAGGACTTCGCCGCCGCCAAACCGGGCGCCACCCTCGCCGACCTCGTCGCGGAGCTGGACGAACGGGCGAACGCCCAGCACGCCCCGACGGTCCAGGGCGTCACCCTCGCCTCCCTGCACTCGGCCAAGGGCCTGGAGTGGGACGTCGTCTTCCTGGTCGGCGTCGCCGAGGGCATGATGCCGATCACCTACGCAAAGACCGACGAGCAGATCGAGGAGGAGCGCCGCCTCCTCTACGTCGGCGTCACCCGCGCCCGCCGGCACCTCCATGTCTCCTGGGCGCTCACCCGCGCCCCCGGCGGTCGCCCCAACCGCCGCCCCAGCCGCTTCCTCGACGGACTGCGCCCCGGCTCGACCGCCACGGTCGGGCGCCCCGCTGCGGGCGGCTCCGGAGGCGTCGAGCGGGGCTTCACGAGCAGACCGGACGCCGTCCCGCGACGGGCCCAGCGCACTCCGGCCCGTTGCCGCGTCTGCGGGCGCACCCTCACGGACGCCGGTGAGATGAAGCTGATGCGCTGTGAGGACTGTCCTTCCGACATGGACGAGGGCCTCTACGAACGGCTCCGTGAATGGCGCGGCGTCCAGGCACGGCTCAGCGGCCAGCCGGACTTCTGCATCTTCACGGACAGAACCCTGATGGCCATCGCCGAGGCGGAGCCGACTAGTCCGGTTGAGTTGTCCCGCATCTCTGGTGTCCTCAAGCGGAAGCTCGACCGCTACGGAGCCGATGTCCTTGCCATCTGTGCAGGCCAGGAGCCTGGGGACGGTGTCGACGGTGAATGATGCGAACTCGTCGAAAAAATAGTTTGCGCATGCCCCAGCAATCCCCATAGGTTCTTAGCCACGGGAACGGAGGCCTTCTCGGAGGCCCCAATTCCGTGTTCTACTTGCATACCCGTCGGACTGGTTCATCCCAGTCCCCCGAGACGCCGAGAGGAGGCGAGTCCAGTGATCAGCATCTACAGCAGCTCCATCAGCACCGTCAAAATGACCGATCGCTCGGTCGTCGCCTCCCTGTGCATGCTCGGCGCCTCGAACCAGGGCACCGGTCTGTCCGGCATTCGTGCCGTCCGTCCGGCGTCCTCCGTGTCTCTGGCGGGTCTTCCCGTCCGTGAGCGCAATGAGCGACCGACCAAGGCACTGGAAGCGGCAGTAGAGGCCAAGGCGCATGCCTATGCCTCCACGGCGACCGGTGCCGGATTCCGGAAGCAGACGACGCAGCACCACCAGATGTGGGCCTTCCGTGGGCCAGAACCCTGGAGTGATCCAGCCTGACAGTCGATCAGGCCGGCGCCTTCAGGGCCGCGGAACCCCATCCGGGATCCGCGGCCCTTCTGTTTGTCCCCCAACGGGGACGACGGAGCGAAGGGGCCTCGGGACAAGAAAAGAACCCGGTACCAGCCGCCACCCGGTCCCACAGGACCGGAACGAACAGACGAGGAAAACCAACCGTGCAACTCGAAGCGCACGCCCCGTCCGTACCGCCTTCAGACGCGATCCCCAAGCCCGGCCTCACGGAGGACTCCACCTTGACCCCGCTCACTGCGCTCACCGCGCTCGACGACGCCATCGAGAACCTCGGCGTGCCCGTCCCCTGCCGCTCCTACGACCCGGAGGTCTTCTTCGCCGAGTCGCCGGCGGATGTCGAGTACGCCAAGTCCCTCTGCCGCACCTGCCCGCTGATCGAGGCCTGCCTCGCCGGCGCCAAGGAGCGGCGTGAGCCCTGGGGCGTCTGGGGTGGCGAGCTGTTCGTCCAGGGTGTCGTCGTCGCCCGGAAGCGGCCGCGTGGTCGCCCGCGCAAGAACCCGGTCACGGCATGAACACCGCAGGAACGATCGACCGCCCCCTCACGCACGACCCCCAGAAGCAGGCCCCGATGAAGCCGTCCACCCACGAACTCGCAGGCTCCGCGCCTGAAGACTTCACCACCAGTGGCGCGAACGACTCGCGTCAGAACAGGAACCGAGAGATGCAACTCATCCAAGAAGCCCTGGCACGCGCGCATATGCAAGAGCGCCGGCACGCGGCCGCGCGGGAGCGCCAGGCCGTGGAGCTGGCGACCGCGCGCCGTATGCAGCGCCGCGCCGAGCGCGCCTCGATGCGCGCCCGCCGTGCGCTCGCCCGGGCGGTCATGCAGTAACCGACGACACCGTCAGAAGGTGGCCTCCCCACTCGGGGAGGCGGTGACTCCCCGCGGGGGGGGGGGGGGGGGGGCCGGGGGGGGGCGCGGGGGGGGGGGCAGTGGGGGGCCGGCCGCGTCGGGGGGGGTGTGGGGCTCGCGGCGGT